>JACNLN010000100.1 GCA_014381485.1 Fidelibacterota bacterium | reverse complement strand
ACCTTTATCGCAAAATCCCAAATCCTCATAAGCCATAATTTCAGCTATGGTGAAGCAGTCGTGAACTTCAGCAACCTTGATATCTTCTGGTCCTGCACCTGCCATTTCATAGGCAGTGCGGGCAGCTTCTTCTGCACTTGGGAGCCCGACCAAATTCGGTCTTCTCAATATGGACATACTGGCGGTTGCACAGCCTACCCCATCAAGCCAGACTACAGGTTTTGACGATTGTCCGGCAATTTCCTCCGAAGCAAGGATTACGCACGCTGCTCCATCAGCATTGGCACAACAGTCGTACACTTGAAAAGGATCAGAAACCGGATCAGAAGCCAGCGCCTTTTCAATCGTAATCTCCTTTTGAAACAGAGCATTGGGATTCTTTGCACCATAAAAGTGGTTTTTTACCGCAACCTGCAGGAGTTGTTCACGCGTGGTGCCAAATTCGTGCATATGTCTCTTTGCAAACAATGCATAATAGCCCGGGAATGTCGTTCCGAAAACGGATTCCCATTGTACCTCACCAACCCGTCCCATAAGCGCCAGAATTTCGGGAGTAGAAAGTTCAGTCATTTTCTGACAACCAATTACTGCCATAAGTCTGTGTGCTCCGGATCGTATTCCCATCCAGGCAGTACGTATGGCTGCGCTTCCCGATGCGCAGGCGACTTCAGTGAGCCAGGTGGGTTTTGGGTTCAGGTTTAAATATTCCTGAACAACTCCGGCAAGAGAACGTTGTTTGTGGTATTCCGGCACCGAACCGATAACGGAGCCATCAATATCTTTTGGATCTATCCCGGCATCTTGAAGGGCTTCTCGGTAGGCTTCAAAAGCCAGCTCCTGAACGGTGGCATCGCTCCTCCGGCCGAATTGTCCGTGACCAATTCCTATTATTCCTACTCGTGTCATTCGTGCTTCTCCTATATGTATTGACCGCCGTCTATTTTAAAGACTTCCCCGGTTATATGACGTGCCTTGTCCGAGCAGAGAAAAGCCACAAGGTGTGCAACGTCATCCGCTGTAGCGATACGTCCTAAAACAGTTTCATCAATGGCATTGTTGAGAAATTCCGGAGGTATATTCCTTGCCATCTCAGTCATTACCATCCCGGGTGCGACTACATTCACATTAACGTTAAACTTACCAAGCTCTTTCGCCAGGGCTTTGCTCATTGCAATTTCTCCACCTTTGGATGCGGAATAGTTGGTCTGTGCGAACTTTCCTCTGAGTCCGTTGATGGATGATATATTGACGATCTTCCCGCTCTTTTTATCCTTGAATATCAACGCAGCGGCTTTATTGTAGTTGAAGTAACCTTTCAGATTAACGTTAATAACCTGATCCCACTGTTCCTCCGACATTTTCCAAATTACACCGTCCCAGTTGATACCGGCGTTGCATACGAGAATGTCAAGTTTGCCAAACTCTTTAATGACAGTTTCCACCATTTTTTGAGCGTCTGTATAACTGGTCACATCTGCCTTGATGGCAAGAGCTTTCCTTCCCATTGCAACGATTTCCTCAACAACTTTTTTTGCCTCGGCGTCGTGACGTCTATAGTTTATTGCGACGTTGCAGCCTTCATTGGCCAGTTCGAGCGCTATGGCAGTACCGATTCCCATACTGCCACCTGTTACGATAGCACTATTTCCTATGAGTCCCAAATCCATCTTTTTGTACTCCTATTGATTGATAGAGATATTTTATATTCTGATAAAAGACTTATTTTGGACAAAACTAATTATTAAGATAAATTCTATGCATAAATATAGTTCACACTGAAATGACAAATCAACAGCTATTTAGTCTCATCCAATTAGTAGCCACAAAATTTAAGTGTAGCTTCTCAAACTGATTAAAACCAAGATGAAATAACAAATGACAAAAGACAAATATCAAATAAATCTCAATTACAAAATTCAAAAAAACAAACCTGTTTATGATTTGGAAAATTGGAATTTATTTGTTTTTTGTTATTTGTGCTTTGTGCTTTTACTAAATTAATCTCTAAACTTTAAAAGTTGATACGATAAATTACGTACCGTAGTAAATGTTGAAAACGTTTAATTACCACCAGCCAACTGATTTGAATGAAGCCTGTCGGCTGCTTGTAGAGCTTCCTGATGCTCAGGTATTAGCCGGAGGGACCGACCTGCTGGTTGATATTGAAGCTGACATCCGGCAAGCAGATAACGTTATTTCCCTGAAGAAAATTTCCGGGTTAGACCAGATTGTGGAAGAAGACGGAAAGGTTTCAATTGGTTGTGCCTGTACAGCAAGAAATATCGAAATGTCTCAGCTGATTCGGTGTTATTTCCCGGAAATAAAGGATATGATTCCAACTTTTGCATCTCCTCAAATACGTTCCCGTGCAACAATTGCGGGAAACATCTGCAGTGCTGTTGCCTGTGCTGATTTTCCGGTCATTCTGATTGCCCTTGCTGCGGATGTAGAACTTTTTTCCCAGAATGGAGGTCGAATTATTTCACTTAAGGATTTTTTCATCAGTAACAGGGAGACAGTTCGAAAAGAGGGTGAGATCCTCACACGGATTCTGGTTCCAAAAAAATCTTCCACATCCGCTGCCTGTTATTTAAAGTTTCGACGCCGGGCATCCAATTCTCTGGCGGTGGCAGGCGTGGCTGTATTTCTTGATATTACTCAGGGCATCTGTCAGGAGGCTCGCATTGTGTTGGGAGCGGTGGCACCCAGACCTATGCTGGCTGAAAAAGCCAGTGCTTTTTTGATAGGAAGAAAGGTGAATGATAAAGCGATTTCCGTTGCTGCTGAACTTGCGCAGAAAGAATCTCAACCCATCACCGATGTCCGGGGAAGCCGGGAGTTCCGGCGAGAGTTAGTTTTTATCCTTACGAAGCGTGCACTTAAGAATGTAGTAGAAAAAATTGGCAATGCTCTATGAGTCCACTCCAAAAAGGGGTTGAAACCCCTCAAGTATTGTATTACTACACTAACCCCGCCCAGAAGGACGGGGCAAGTGATTCGCTGTATTTTACTAATAATGTGATAATTACCCCGACATTTATGTCGGGGAGTAAAAACCGGAAAAATATGGGATTTATCCCAATTAGATCTACGGGAACAGGCAAAAATTGAGTAAAAATTATTTCCTAAAACTGATAGTAAACGGGGACGAACACACTGTGTTGGTAACGGCAACAACAACACTGGTGGAAGTGTTGCGGGAGCAGCTTGGTCTCACCGGAACTAAGGAAGGCTGCGGAGTTGGCGACTGTGGAGCCTGCACAGTGCTTATAGATGGAGAACCGGTGAACGCCTGTCTTCTTTTAGCTCTGGAAGCCGAGGAACAACAGATTGTCACTATTGAGGGACTTTCAACTGATGGTAAGTTGCATCCGCTTCAGCGAGCTTTTGTTAAAGAAGGTGCAATTCAATGCGGGTTCTGCACACCTGCGATGGTGCTTACGGGAAAGGCATTGATTGATAGAAATCCCAATCCCACTGAGGTTGAAATCCGTGAAGCACTGGCCGGAACACTCTGCAGGTGCACAGGTTACACCAAGATTGTAGAAGCCATTCAGCGCTGGCAGGATTACGCTGATACATTACCATCAGAGGAAAAGGATCAAAAAGATGAACATACAGTTGTAGGAAAGCGCTTACCAAGAAAGGATTCCTGGGAAAAAGTCACCGGCAGAGCAAAATATGCTGATGATATTACACTCCCGAATATGCTCTATGGTAAAATCCTTACCAGTCCCTTTCCACACGCTAAAATAGTTAGAATTGATATTAGTAAGGCGGAAGCTCTGCCCGGTGTAAAAACAATTTTAACAGGAACAGATGTACCAGACACGTTATACGGTGTCAGTCCAGCCCGCTATGATGAGCACATTCTGGCAAAAGAAAAAGTCTGCCATATAGGAGATAAAGTAGCGGCTGTGGCGGCTGTTGATGAGGTGACCTGCCGGAAAGCTCTGGAGCTCATTGATGTGGAGTATGAAGAACTACCAGCTGTATTCGATCCCATTGAAGCTATGGAAAATGGAGCACCTGTCATTCTTGAACGGTATCCAAATAATATCAACACACGAGTGGACTGGGATTTTGGTGATGTAGAAAAAGGATTCGAGGAAGCGGATCTTGTTCTTTCTGATACTTACAAAGGCAACAGGACATACCAAAATCCTATGGAACCCCATTGTGCTGTGGCAGAATGGGACAATGAGGGACGTCTCACGCTTTATACGACAACCCAGGTAGTCCATTATGTGCGCTATCAACTGTCCCGTCTATTGGATATTCCTCAGGGTGACATCCGGGTTATTGGCACACACTGCGGCGGTGGCTTTGGCGGCAAAGCGGAAACCAACCCTCTGGAGATTCTCTCTTCCCTGCTGGCAAAGGAGACAGGAAGACCTGTCAAGATGCGGTACACCCGCTCAGAGATGTTCCACCACTGCCGTGGGAGACACAAGCAAATCATTGATATGAAAATTGGGATGAAAAAAGACGGTACCATCACTTCAGTTCAGCAAAAGTCCGTATTGGAGGGAGGAGCTTATAGTTCCTTTGGCATCATTGCAACTTACTACTCAGGGGCTATGGTACCAACCCTGTACAAGATTCCCAATTTCAAGTATGATGGATTTCGTGTGAATACAAACCTTCCTGCCTGCGGAGCAATGAGAGGTCACGGCTGTCCTCATCCGCGGTTTGCTTTTGAAAGTTTGCTCACGGATATGGCTAAGAGACTAAATCTCGACCCAATAGATGTGCGGCTTAAAAACGCCATGGAACCTAACACCCGAACGATAAACGACCTGGATGTCAGTTCGTGCGAATTTAAAGCATGTTTGGAAGAGGTCAGAAATAAAAGCGGTTGGGAAGAAAAGTGGGGCAAACTTCCCTTTGGAAGAGGGATAGGAATTGGCTGTGGTGGATTTGTGAGTGGAGCCGGTTACCCGATTTATCGGTCGAAGTTTCCTCACTCCAATGCCGTGATCAGGGTAAGTGAAGATGGTCATACCGTTATACTTTATACTGGTGAGACGGATATTGGTCAGGGATCAACGACAGTATTAGCTCAAATTGCGGCGGAAGCGATGGGAATTACCTATGACAGGATCAAGGTTGTGTCTGCGGATACAGATACCACGCCACTGGGATTGGGTTCGTATTCATCCCGGGTGACGTTGATGGGAGGAAATGCCTGCAAAATGGCCGGCGAAGATATCCGTGAACAGATGCTGAAAATGGCGGCTAAAATGATGAATCTACCTGAGGATAGACTGGACATTCGGAATAACCGGGTCCAGGATAAAGAGAGCAGAGATACCAAACTTCCCTGGCACGAGGTTGCAACCCGTTGTTTTGCTGAGAACGGTCCTCTGGTGGGACGTGGTCATTACTCTCCACCGGAAGGATTGGGTGGTGATTTCAAAGGCGCCACTGTGGGGACATCACCGGCATATTCCTTTGCCGCTTGTGTCTGTGAGGTGGAAGTAGATGTAGAAACGGGTCAGGTGAACGTGGTGAAATTCACCGATGCTCACGATGTGGGAACGCCCATCAATCCTATGAGTGTAGAAGGACAGGCAGAAGGAGCAATTGCCATGATGCTGGGGGAGACACTGCTAGAAGAGATAGTATTCAGTGAGAAGGGTGAAATTTTGAATCCCAATTTGCATGATTACCTTTTAGCAACAGCCAGGGATATCCCTCCAATTGACAGCTGTACTGTGAAGTCATACGAACCGCGTGGTCCTTTCGGGGCTAAAGAAGTGGGAGAAGGTGCTACCCTCCCTGTCATTGGTGCTATTGCCAATGCTATCGAAGATGCCGTGGGCATAAGGATCAAATCATTACCCATCACGGCAGAAAAGGTTTTGAAGGCTTTGAAGGAAAATAAATCCTCTGATGATTAAGTTTCCAAGAATCCCAGAGCTATTTGCGGGGGAATTCCTGTAGTTAGATGCTGGTATTTGATTTTTAAAAATAGAATTTTACACCTTCAGTAAGCACGACCATACCAAAGACTATCAGACATCACCTGTTTTGACTCATCATCAGATCTTATATCTACTTCCAAATAAATCATACTTCCACAAGGTGGACTAAACGGGGCTTGACTTGCAGATGTGTTTTTTACGAAGGTAATAGTATCAATTTCACCTGATTCCAGGTGACCATCCCATTCAGTTGAAAAATCAATATCACCAAGATATTCGTCACTAGAATCAAGAAACACAGACGCCTTTGGGACTCTGATATTATTAAAACTATCGTCTGTGTTTGCATTATACATTTCCAATTCAATACGAATGTATATTGGATCAGGTTCTACATTAGGCATCAGATCAGAAAAGGCTAACCCGTCTGTAAATCTAACATTCAAATCGTCAATGGCAGTATTTTGAACATCAGAATCACACGACTGTAAAATAAGGAATACAAAAAACAGGGCAAGTAACTTGGTTTTTGTGAAATCCAATTTCATTCTATTGATCATAACAGCGCCTAACGGTTAAAATCGTATGCACCGAAATTCTTTCACCTGAACGTTTGTAATAGTTACCCATTTTCTCTTAACACCAAACGATTAAGAAATCACTTGACTGGTTCAGGAATAATTAGAAGGCGGTGTTCACCAAAACAATCTGTCTCTCAAGCCGTTTGGAATTCAAATGTATTTAATTTCTCTTTGGAAGTCCGTTCTTTAATATTCAGAATTTCAACACCAACAACCTTACCATCTTCATTATAATCAAGAATTACTCCAGGACGGACTTCTTCAGATTCAACAATGGAGCTTTCGTCCAAACGGAAATATAATGCATTACTCTCTTTATCTACTTTAAGTCTCATAATTTTCCTTTCAATCTTCTATCGAAGAATACCGTTACGACTTTATTTGGTTCCTCTGTTATATTTACTATAACACGGACCCACTTGTTTCCATGTTCAGGGATTCTACGAAGATAATGTCTTGTACCATCTTGTTTGTCCTCTGATTTTTCAGGTTCACCTATTGTTTGTTCCACCCATGATTTGGGAATTGAAC
>JACNLN010000156.1 GCA_014381485.1 Fidelibacterota bacterium | reverse complement strand
CAGGCTCCCGACTGAGAGAAATGAATTTGTATTCAGAAATAGTCCGAGATACAAGCATTAACACGTTGTCAATACCCAAATACCACCCCCTCTTTTCATTCTCCCCCCCCACGATAAATCGGGATTTTCAACATCCGAGGGGGAGAAGGATAAATTGGACACTCGAATCTCTGATTCTTTTCGCAGACCCTGCCTGCCCGTCGTCTCCTTTGACCTTTCGGCGAGCTCAAGACAGCGCAGGCTCAGGGTTCGGGAGCAGGCGGATGAGCAAAACTATTTGAAGCTATGCTACCAAGAACTCCTCTCCCCTGGTGGGAGAGGAAAAAAGGTGAGGGGGGATTTTTCTATTCCCTGCCAGCCCTCATTCTTCGTGAGCAGGCGGGTCACCAGTTTCTTCGCAACAAAAACGATGAGAGTTTTATTAAGATTGAATCTGACTTGCATTGGATAACTCTGGTATAAAAATGGAATCAAGGTCCGCATTATTGTGATGAGCCAGAAAAAGATTTGTAGTTTTTTAATAAAGAGCAGTATTTATCAGTTATGAAAATTTCAGGTCCACTAGAAGACGCCATTTTTATAGAAAGACCAAACCGATTTCTAGTGGTGGCAAAAGTCAATGGAAAGTGTGTGGAGAGTCATCTTCCTGATCCCGGTCGGTTGACAGAGCTTTTAATTCCAGGAGCAGCCCTGAAAGTACGTTGGGTGCCAGAATCTCAGACGAATCGGAAAACGAAATGGACTGCAGTTCTCGTAAATAAAAACGGTCAGTGGATTTCTATCGATAGTACACTTCCCAATCGTTTTATTAAAGAGTTGCTTAAACAAAACAAATTACCCATGTTTCAGGGATATCAATTTGTACGATCTGAAGTATCTGTAAAAGGGCATCGATTTGATTTTTTACTGGAAAAAGATGATCATCCATTTTTTCTTGAGGTTAAATCTGTAACACTGGTCAAAAATGGAGTAGCTATGTTTCCTGATGCCATCACTGAGAGAGGAGTAAGACACGTAACCGCGCTGGCGGATTTAGTCAAATCAGGGGTAGGTGCGGGGGTGTTATTTGTTTGTCAGCGGTCAGATGTGAAACTGTTCAGACCTCAATGGGATCGAGATCATAGATTTGCGGAGGTATTGGTGATGGCAGACAGGGTGGGAGTTAAAATCTGGGTAATATCTTCAAAAGTTTCTCCTGAGTCAATTGAGTACAACAAACAAATTCCTTATGACCTATCCCCGTTTTAACTTTTTATGGTGTCAAACATCAGGTTTATGAATAAAATCTTCCGTACTTCTGTTCTGTTACTTCTTATTGGATGTGCTGCTGTTTCACCACCATCGGGAGGTCCTAAGGATATAACTCCACCATCCCTTTTGTCTGTAGATCCTCCATCGGGGACCACGAATATCACAAGCAATTTTTCGGTAGTATTAACGTTTTCTGAACGGTTAGATGAATCCACACTTGATAAAGCATTTCGAATCGCTCCTGTTCTGGATGTACCCCTCGATATTCAGTTAAAACGTGAAAAGGCGACTGTAACTTTCCCAGATAATCTCGTCATTGATCAAACTTATATTATTACCATCGATCGGGATCTGATGGATGAACACAAGAATAGATTGGATCAAACATATCAACATGCATTCAGTACTGGGAGTGAAATTGCAAAAGGTGAAATTCGTGGAAAAATTGATAATCCTTATGACAAGTCAAGCACACTGTTTCTTTACCGGGTTAATGGAAATGCTTTAGACTCTCTTTTTACAACTAATCCCGATTACTATTCAGAATCAGATGACAAAGGGTTTTACCACTTTTCCTTTCTTGAACCAGGGGATTATCAGGTGCTTGCTGTTGGTGCTTCGGTGGGACCTGTCCCCATCAATCCTGCGCGGATGTCTTATGGCGTTCACTGGGAAAGCCCTCTGACAATCTCCAGTTCGACAGACACATTAAGAAACGTCAATATGAGAATACACAGGGAATCCACAGCTCTCAATGTGGTAGCAGCTCATATGGAAACTCGCTGTCGTGGGGTGATTCGCTTCACCAATCCAGTATCGCTGAAGAATCAGAAACAACCTTCAATTGTTTTACAGATAGAAATTACAGGTGACACTATTATTCCAGAATTGGTTCATCAATATGTGGATGGATCAAATGAAATCCATTTTCACACATCACAGCTCAAACCTGGAGAGGAAGTAAGATTGATTATCAGCGGCATTGTGGATTCTCTAGATCAAGAGCTCGAATTATTTGAGGTAGAGGTAGCAGTTCCAGAAGTGGATACGAGCGATCTTGAAATTATCCATCCTGCACCGGGTAAGACTATCAATATTCATCCGGAACAAACATTTGAGATTCAATTCAGTGATATTGTCACGGTTGACATGTCGGATACTCTTATCAGAATTCAACGGAAAGACGGAGTGTTTTTTTCTCCGATAATAATATGGGATAATCCAACCCAGTTAACGTTGGTTCCCGAAGGTGGTTGGGAATCTGAGAAAAACTACGAGGTGATGCTTTTTGGTCATCATTTCATCGGACCGACAGGGGTACCCCTCCCGGATTCAGTTGTTGTGTTTAAAGTATCTGTTGGAAAGGAAGTAGGGTATGGTGGGATAATGGGATTCGTTCTCTGGGAATATTCTGACAACGCAGTCGTGGCAGCCAAATCCATAGAAAAACCCCAAAAAATTCATCAGACAGATGTAAATTTCGATGGTTCTTATGAGTTCAAATCGCTTCCTTCAGGATTCTGGTTGTTGAGTACATTTCAGGATGTAAATATGGATGGTCGTTACAGTTTTGGAAGGGCGGTTGAATTTCAGCCATCAGAGCCATTTTTAGATTATCCCGATACCGTTGAGGTGAGGGCTAACTGGATTATTGAGGGAATAACAATTAAAAGAGGTAAGAAACAATAAAAATGAACAAACGGAAGAAAAAGCTATATTGTGTTATTATGGCGGGGGGTAAAGGTACTCGCTTTTGGCCTTTGAGCAGAACTTCCCGCCCAAAGCAGATGTTGAATATTATCGGAAATCAATCCATGTTACAAATGACTGTGGATAGATTAAGAAAGTTGAGTTTTGTCGAGGATATCTTTATTGTTGCTGGTGCTGATTTAAAAAAGCAGATAGTGAGTAATATTGAGGGAGTAGCTCCAGAGAACATCATAATTGAACCTTCGGGGAAAAATACAGCTCCCTGCATAGGTCTGGCAGCGCTCCATTTAAAAACTGTGGATGAAGATCCGGTTATGGGAATTTTCCCAGCGGATCATCTTATCATTGGACATAGGAAGTTTTCAAAGACAGTAAATACAGCTCTGAGACTGGCAAATTTAGATGGAGGTATTGTCACTATCGGAATTGTCCCTACTGCTCCTGTAACGGGATATGGGTACATCCAGTATAATAAGGAGCGTCCTGTAAAGGGATTTGATGCCTACTGTGTGAAAACGTTTGCTGAAAAACCAACGGTGGAGGTTGCAAAGAGATTTTTGAAAAGTGGTGATTTCTTATGGAACAGTGGAATGTTTGTTTGGAAGGCATCCACAATACTGGAAGCTATCCGTGAATATATGCATGAATTATACGAATCATTGAGTCATATAGAACGTACCATAGGAAAGAGAACTTATAAATCCACACTTTTTCGCGAGTGGGATTTGATACAACCAGAATCGGTGGATTATGGGGTTTTAGAAAGAACAAAAAATATATTTGTTGTAAAAGCAGACTTCCAATGGAGTGATGTGGGATCTTGGAATGCGTATTATGAAGTTTCCCATAGAAATAGAGATGGTAATGTGATAAAAGGGGACAGTATAATTGTGGATGGTAAAAATAACCTTGTTCATTCCAACGGAAGATTGACTGCAATGATTGGTGTGGATGATCTTGTTGTAATCAACACTGATGATGCCACACTTATCGTCTCCCGAGACCGGGTCGAAGATGTAAAGGAAGTAGTGAAGAGACTTCACAAATCCGGTCGAACTGACATTTTGTGATGGATCTCCAACAGCTATACACACAATTTGAGAATCTTGCGGAACAAATGAATATCACCATTCTCATCGGAGAAGGTGATTTTATTGGAGGATATTGTACCGTTAATGACGATCAATTTATCGTATTGAACAAAAGGAAAACTTTAGAACAACGATTACGGATTCTGGCACAATCCTTTGGAAACTTGAGTATTCAAGATCGTTACATCATACCCGTTTTAAGGGAATTTATTGAATCTGTAGTAATGAGGGGACAACTTTCAGGAATCTTCGATGAAAAGCCTTGATTTAAGGGCTGGAAAGGGGTTAAACTTTTCGCCCTAAATCGAATGAATTTTGAAAAATTAATCTATTCTAATTTCACTGATCAGGAAAAAGATTTTTTAAAGAAAATTTGGGAAACACCTTTTAATTATTAAACTGGCAATGGTTAGTCGTAATAAATATGGTCGAATTTTAAATGAAAATTGTTTGGTTAAAACGAAGGAATTCAAATAATTATTTAAAACGTAATTATTTAATGTGGGCGATTTACGTTTTACATATTTACGTTTTATTGTCGATAGAAAGGAAAAAGTTAAAATCTGAAAAATGTGGTTGATCAAAATTGTAGTGTTAGTGATATCCAGAAACAACTGTATATTATGCTTCACATATTTTTGTATTTCACCGGCGGGCGGACAAGTACATTTTACGTTACCAACTATGTGTCTGCCTTTCGGTAGATAGGCAATGAATCAGTTTATAATTAGAGAAGAGCAAAACTTATTTATTTTGATTAAGGAGGTTTACGAATGAGCCAAGTAGAGAAGAGGGATATTCGGAACTTTGCTATTGTTGGTCATGGTACTTGTGGTAAAACTATACTATCCGAAGCGATATTATATAATGCTGGAGAAACAAACAGGATTGGAAAAATTGAAGATGGCACAACCGTTTCCGATTACCATAATGATGAAATCAACAGGCAGATATCCATTGGTGTCAGCCTTTTACACTGCAATTGGGAGGGGAAAAAATTCAATATTTTAGATACTCCTGGTTTTTTTGACTTTATGGGAGATGCAAAGGGTTCTCTTCGCGTTTCAGATCTGGCTGTAGTTGTTGTACATGGAGTGACAGGACCGGAAGCGGGTACAGATATGGTATGGGGATTTGCCAATGAGTACAATATCCCCAGAATGGTAGTGGTAAATATGGTGAATAAAGAAAATGTTCACTTTGATACCGTTTTGAATCAGTTGAAAGAAAGATTTTCAAAAAGAATCCATCCACTTCTGGTCCCAATCAACCCCGGTCCCAGTTTCAGTCAGGTGGCGGATGTTCTTCGGAAGAAAATGATTACCTATAAAACTGACGGAAGTGGTAAGTTCGAGGAACAGGATCTTCCAGACGATTGGAAAGATAGAATTGATAAACTTCATGACGATTTAATTGAGTACATTGCTGAATCGGATGATACCTTGCTGGAGAAATTTTTTGATGAGGGAAGTCTATCAGAGGAGGATTTACGAGCTGGTATGCAGGACGCCATCAGAAATGGTATGGTCATTCCACTTGTTTGCACGGCTGCTGATATTAATGTTGGAGTAAACAGGTTTATGGATCTTCTGGCAAAATATGGACCTTCTCCAGCAGATATTGAATCAGTCACTGGCACAAGGGCTGGAACGGATGAAGAGATGTCTATTCCTACCTCTGTAGATTCCCCCAGTAGCTTACTTGTATTTAAGACTCTCAGTGAGTTCCATGTAGGGGAACTTTCTTTCTTCAGGGTTTATTCTGGTAGTGTGAAAAGTGGGATTGATCTTACCAATACAACTCGGCAAACCACGGAACGGATGGGGCAGGTGTATGTTATGAATGGGAAGGAACGAAAGGAAGCAGGAATACTTTCTGCGGGTGATATGGGTGCAGTTGTAAAACTAAAAAATACACATACTGGCGATACGCTATGCCAGTCCAAGCTGAATGTAGAATTGGAGAAAATTGAATTTCCTCTACCGAACATCAGTGCAGCAGTAGTAACAAAATCAAAGGGTGATGAGGAAAAAATCGCGACAGGTTTAGCCACCATTCATGAGGAAGACCCTACCTTTATTTACACCGTTGACTCGGAGTTGAAACAAACAGTAATTTCAGGTCAAGGGGAGCTACATCTCGAGGTGGTCGTAGCAAAGTTGAAAAGAAAATTTAATGTAGAAGTGTCTCTCATCGAACCCAGAATTCCCTATCGCGAGACCATCAAGGGAAGTGGTAACTCAAAGTATCGCCATAAGAAACAGTCAGGTGGTGCTGGGCAGTTTGCTGAAGTATGGATGACTATTGAACCGCTATCCCGTGGTGAAGGTGTCGAATTCAGTAATTCCCTTGTTGGTCAAAATGTAGATCGGGTTTTTGTGCCATCAGTGGAAAAAGGTGTAAAAGCTGCTTGTGAAGAGGGGATAGTTGCCGGTTATAAAGTAGTGGATGTCAAAGCCAATTTTTATGATGGGAAACAACACCCGGTAGATTCAAAGGATATTGCATTTCAGATCGCTGGGAAAGGAGCTTTTAAGGAGGCATTCTTGAGTGCTAAACCCTGTATGTTGGAACCCATTTTCCAGGTAGAAGTGAGAGTACCTGAGTCTCAAATGGGAGATGTTATGGGAGATATTTCTGGAAGGCGGGGAAAGATCTTAGGTATGGATTCAGAAGGTGGAATGCAAATCATAAAGGCACATATTCCCCAAGCGAATCTGTTTCGATATTCAACTACACTTAGATCATTAACCGGGGGTAAAGCGACGCATAAGGAGAAGTTCAGCCGTTATGAAGAGGTGCCAAAAGATATGGAGAAAAAAGTAGTGGAGGATTCAAAGAAAAAGGATGATGAGTGATGGGAGATGGAAGATGGGAGATGGGAGATGGGAGATGGGAGATGGAAGATGGGAGATGAGAGATGGAAGATGGGAGATGAGAGATGGAAGATGGAAGATATTAGATGGGAAATGGGAGATGGAAGATGGGAGATGG
>JACNLN010000125.1 GCA_014381485.1 Fidelibacterota bacterium | reverse complement strand
GATACGCCGTTCACGGCGTTTCTCCCTTGATTATAGGAGCGTAAACGACTGGGCTATTGATTATCTGTCTAAATCTCATAGGCTTATGATGTGTTAAACTTGAGTTTTTAATTATGGTCGGTGAATTCATAACGGATAAATAATTCAATAAGATTCTTCTATTCTTCCGATTCAGAAAATCTAAACGTTGTAAATCGATAAATCTTTGTATTCCTCAATTTCCAATCGTCTGGGCTTAATCCAGCTTTTTGACAGGTGAATTGAAGAAATGTTATCGTATCCCAGTTTTCTTCCACCGGTACCTGAGGTAACAAAACCCCTCTATTAAATCCGGATTCGATTATCAATCCGTGTTCACCAATGACAATTTCTGAGGTGTCTTTCACCTCCTCAAGTGGGGAAAGGACAGATATTTCTATGTGAATATCCTCCACCTCATCAGCGCTTACTGGTTTAAATCTGTGATCTCTGGTAGCAGATGCAACAGCAAGTTCTGAAATGTCTTCCTTCAACGTGGATTTACCGTTGATATTTCCAATGCACCCTTTTAACTCATTATGAAGATACAGGGTTACAAAAGCTCCGTGGATTTCATCAAAAATGGGCTCATAGAGATCCAATTCTGGTGGATTTGATCCTTTGATAACGGATTCAATAGCTTGTCGAGCAAGAAGCAATAAGTTCTTTTTCCCGGAATCAGAAATCACGATTGGTTCGTCCAGAAAAATCCTATTGAAGCGTAGCCGACCACCTGACTTTTATCCCCCGCTGTATCTCCAGAATTCCTGAAATCAAGAATATTACAGGAAATATCTTCCCGATCTTTTATCACAGAAAGGAAGGCATAAATAGGTCCGAATCCACATGCCTCTACCCTTTTGTCCATATAAGCCTCCCACAATCCCTCGTAATCACCAGTTTCAAAGTACCCACAAAACCGTGAGTCTATATCGTTCGCCATCTTGTACGGATAAAAGTGTGAGAGATCAGAGGATATCACAATTACAGATTGTTGATCGATATATTTGCTCAGAACCCGAGTTCCTTGTTCTATTGTCTCTTGATTTTGAAAACCCATCACAAGAGGAACCACTTCCCAATCAGATTCCAGGACCGACTGGAGAAAAGGAAGTTGAACTTCCAGTGAATGTTCCTGTCGAAAACCATCTTGAGAAATTGTAACCAATCCTTCATCAACAAGCGATTTTCTGGCATCTTTATCGACGTTCACGACCCCAAGAGGAGTTTTTAATCCTTCACCGGGATAGATGGAAATACCATTAAAACTGTCAAAGTGACTGGGAGCCAAAATAATGACTCGACGAACGGTCTTCCCGATAAGATGTTTAAATGCATATGCTGCTACGGGTCCAGAGTAGATATACCCGGCATGTGGCACAATAAAACCCAATGGTTCAAACTCCTGATCTATATCAGCGCCCATGAGGTATGACTGTATGTTCTCACTAAGCGTAGCAGAATGAGCTGGATAAAACGTTCCAGCAACAGCAGGTTCACGAATCATAAGCTTTCTCCTCATAACAAATTATATGTTTTAATAATAAATTACAAACATCGATTAAACATTATTCACTGTAAACTGGAATACCACAAGAAAGTCATAAACCATATGACTGTATGCCGTTATCCCAAATCCCCGTATCACATAGAGTGTCCCAAGCATTACACCTGCTATTGCACGATACAGAAATTTTCCCATATCGAATGCTTCTCCAAAAGTACTATAAAAATGAAATCCGGAAAAAAGGAAAGCAGAAATAATAACACTTATGACTAAACACCAGGATTTTTTCCATTGAAAAATGATTTTTAACAGCAGAGACATAAGATTAATCAACACCACCCGAAACAAAAATTCCTCATACAGACCAGCCCCGATTGAGAGAACAATTTGCTGAATGATTTGTTTTCCGGTGGGTAACATCAGAGGTATTGGAAAAACGATAAGAACAACATAAAGCAAAAACCCCCATAATGTTCCCTCCATTAACATCCAAAGTAGATAATTGCTCTTAACAGAAGTTTGTTTCAGCTGACTTTTTTGCCATAAAAAGGCACCAATAAAACCAATAATAAAAGCAATACTCAGAGCATACATGCCCCAGATATCAAACATGGCAATGAATTGGCGAATAAGGACATCTGCTCCATTGCGGATCTCCATAAATTGTGACCGACTTAGGAAAAGAGTCAGCACTTCATAAATGCCAAACAGGGGAAGAGTAAAAACAAAACTGTAGAAAGGGGATTTTGTCGCTTGCCAGTAGGATATCTGGTTTTTCATGTGGACTTAACCGTTAATAAATACTACTCATTCTTTAATTCTGATCAATTTGAAACAGAGCCAGGAACGCTTCCTGGGGTACCTCCACCCTGCCAATTTGCTTCATACGCTTTTTCCCTTCCTTTTGTTTATCCCGAAGTTTTCGCTTTCGGGTGATGTCACCACCATACAATTTTGCCGTTACATTTTTACGGTACGGTTTAATGACCTCTCGGGCAATGATCTTTGAACCAATCGCAGCTTGGATCACCACTTCAAACATCTGCCTTGGGATAACATTTTTCAATCGGTGGCATAAATCCTTTCCGCAATGATAGGCATCCTCCTGGTTAGTAATTATGGAAAGCGCGTCCACTGATTCACCATTGATTAGAATATCCAATTTTTGAAGATTTCCAATCTGAAAACCGATATGTTCATAATCAAAGGATGCAAACCCGCGTGATACTGATTTCAGCTTGTCATAAAAATCATAAATGATCTCAGCAAGAGGAAGATCATATTCAAGCTGAACACGATCCTGGGAAAAGTAGTGAGTATTCCGGTAAACTCCCCTCTTATTTTGACACAATTTCATCAATGTACCAATGTATTCTGATGGAGTAATAATCTCTGCCCTGATGAAGGGTTCTCTGATCTCGGCGATCTCACCTAAAGGTGGCAGTTTTGAGGGATTATCAATTTGCAGAACATCACCATTTTTCTTCATAACTTCGTAGCGGACGTTTGGAATTGTAGTAATCAACTCCAGATCGAATTCTCTCTCCAATCTTTCCTGAACAACCTCCATATGGAGCAGTCCTAAAAAACCACCACGGAACCCAAATCCAAGAGCTGCAGACGTTTCAGGTTCATACATCAGAGAGGCATCATTGAGTCTCAACTTTTCCAGAGATGTTCGGAGATGCTCATAATCGTCGCTGTTGACGGGAAACAGACCGGAAAAAATCATAGGTTTGATTTCCTTGTAACCAGGAAGAGGGTTTTTTGCTCGCCGTTCTTTGGTCGTGATGGTATCACCAACCTTTAACTCCTTCAATTCTTTAACATTTGCCACAATATATCCAACATCACCAGCTTCTAATTTCTCGGTCGGAACTCGTACCATTTGAAAATGTCCTACCTCGGTTATTTCATACATCCGACCGGTAGAAATGAATTGTACGGTCATATCAGGTTTAAATACTCCATCAAAAACTCGTATATACGGTAATGCTCCGCGGTATGGATCAAAACTGGAATCAAAGATAAGAGCTCGGGAAGGGTTTTCCCGGTTGGCTGAAGGAGGCGGGATTGTATCTATGACTGCCTGTAAAAGAGGTTCTGCCCCCTCCCCCGTCTTAGCACTGACTGATAAAATCTCGTCTTTTTGACAACTAATCAGTTCCATCAACTGATCGCTGACTACGTCAATTCGAGCTATGGAAAGATCTATCTTATTCAATACAGGGATGATGGTCAGATTATTTTCCTGGGCAAGATAGGCGTGACTTACTGTTTGCGCTTCTACACCCTGGGCTGCATCCACAAGAAGAATAACTCCCTCACAAGCTGCCAGAGACCGGGAAACCTCATACGAAAAATCAACATGTCCCGGTGTATCAATGAGATTGAGGATGTAACCATTTCCGTCGGAATGTTGATATTTCATCTGGATGGGATGACTCTTGATGGTAATCCCCCTCTCCCGCTCCAGCTCCATATCATCCAGAACTTGGGCTTTCATCTCCCGGTCAGAGATTGTATGGGTAATTTCCAGGAAGCGATCTGCCAGTGTCGACTTTCCATGGTCAATGTGAGCAATGATGCAGAAATTTCGAATAAACTGTGTTTTCACGGCGGTGAATTTAGCCGAATCCATAACGGAAAACAATGATTGGAAAACTTTTATAGTGTACATCACGGTCCCCTAATTCCCCTATACCCTAACTTGTCCTGAGCCTGTCGAAGGATTCTCTGACCCTCCAATTTATAGTTTCTGGTTAATTGCTTTTCCAACAGCTACCAGTCACCAGCTACCAATCACCAATCCCCTAATTTCCTGTTTGCCTGTTATTTATCTTTCTTGTAAACTTCTCACCAAATAATTTCAAGAGAGTGTCAGACATGTCAAGATTAAAAGCAGGGCTGACTGCCTTCGGAATCATCTTTTTAATTATCATCATCTGGGGAATAGCTCCATTTGAAGCGGTATGGTCATTCCCCGGGAATTTTGATTTTATTAAAAATTTACCCAGTTCAGATCTACCAATAGGTGCTATTCCCCTTATGATAATTGCACTGGTGGGAACTGGAGTTTTCGCCAGTATAAAATTAGGTTTTCCACAGATTCGGCACTTCTGGCACGGAGTCAAGGTGACTATGGGTATTTATGACAATCCGGAGGATGAAGGTGATTTGAACCACTTCCGTGCTCTCACCACAGCACTCTCCGCTACCGTTGGAATAGGAAATATAGCCGGTGTTGCAACAGCTCTTTATTACGGTGGACCGGGAGCCCTATTCTGGATGTGGGTTACTGCGTTCTTTGGCACTACTCTGAAATACGCAGAGTGTTCCCTTTCATTGAAATACCGGGAGATCAGGCCTGATGGACACACCGCCGGTGGACCGATGTACACCATTGAACACGGACTCGGAATAAAATGGCGGTGGCTTGCTGTAGCCTTCGCAGTTTTCACTATAATCTGCTCTTTTGCTACGGGGAATGCTGTTCAATCCTTTACCGTCTCTGACCAGATTTACTCCGAAGTTTCCCAAATTGTGGGTCCTGAACATTTTCTCACGATAAAACACGCTCTTTCAGGTAACTTCTCTCTCTCTCTTCAACAGGTAATCAACGGACTGATCATGGCAGGTATTGTGGCACTTGTTATAATTGGAGGCATTCGCCGAATCGGACATGTTACTGGTGTCCTGGCTCCTGTAATGGCTACTATTTACGTTACCGCTGCCACTGCAATTATTTTTTCCCGGATTGATGCCCTTGGCGAAAGTTTTTCTATGATCTTCCGATGGGCTTTTAATCCACCTGCAGAAATTGCCGGCATTGCGGGTGGGTCCTTTCTGGTGTTTATGAATACTCTCCTCTGGGGAATCAAACGAGGGCTTTATTCCAATGAAGCAGGCCAGGGAAGTGCTGCCATTGCTCATTCCACAGCGAAAACAAAATATGCCATTCGTGAAGGGTCCGTTGCTATGCTTGGACCTTTTATTGATACCATTTTGATTTGCACTCTTACAGGACTTGCTATCATCACCACTGGCGCCTGGAAATACACTGGATTCTATGTAACCCGAATTGACCCCAACTTTACTACGAATTTACTCAATGGCAGTCTTCTAACTTCACTTGCCTTCAAAGAGGGACTCAGTTGGCTGTTTGGATATGGTGATAAAATTGTAACTCTCTCTGTTCTGCTCTTTGCCATCTCTACGGCAATCAGCTGGTCATTTTATGGAGATCGTGCTTCTGAGTACCTGTTTGGACATAAAGCTATACTTCCTTATCGGTGGATTTTCGTATTTTTCATTTTTATGGGTGCTATTGTACCGCTTGAAGCAGCATGGGCTTTTGGTGATGCTGCCCTGGGATTTATGACGTTCCCTAATCTCATATCACTTATTCTTCTCTCTACAGCTCTCAGAAAGATGACCAAAAAATATTTTTCAGAGAAACATCTCACTTACAAGGAACAGGTAGAACAACGATAATAATTTTTAGGGACAATCGTAGTAATGTTTAACTGATAATATGATTTTGAAAGGAGCTGGGTTATTCTGATCAATAAGAGAAGTTCCGTAACACACCCCGTCCCGCCTTTGTCCCGATAGTGAATGAAGTAAACATATCGGGGACACGTCGTGACACCCCTCTCGAGAGGGGACTAATAAATTTGAATATACTCCATTCCGATATACCAGCTTATAGAAATAGAAAAATTTAAGAGTATCAAATAGGTGCACATTAGTGTAATGAGCAATATAATTAACCCTTTACTGGATACACTCCTGCAGACAACACTTGATATTGCTGAGAAAGCGGCGAAATTCATTCGAGAGGAATCGGAAAAAGTACGACGGGTGGACTTCAAGGGAGCCACAGATTTAGTAACTCAGGCAGATAGAGGGTCTGAAAACCTCATTGTTGATGGAATTTTATCCCGTTTTCCAAATCACAATATTTTGACCGAAGAATCTGAAGGACAATATGGGAAATCGCCATATACGTGGATCATTGACCCACTTGATGGCACAACCAATTTCGTTCACAATTACCCTTTTTACGCTGTGTCTATTGCAGTACATTACGAAGAAACACCCGTGTTAGGGGTTGTGGTGGATATCTGCCATCATTACACATTTTCTGCTATTGCTGGTCAAGGTTCCACCCAAAATGGAAAATCAATTTCTATATCGAACACAAGAACACTCAAACACTCATTGTTAGCTACCGGATTCCCCTATGTACATGACGAAATTTGGTCACAGAATATGGACTACTTTAAACACTTCACAAATTTGAGCCAGGGAGTTCGACGGGCTGGTGCGGCATCACTTGATCTCTGCCACGTTGCATGCGGCTGGCTGGACGGTTTTTGGGAACTGGAACTAAATCCATGGGACACCGCTGCTGGATCACTCATTGTTGAGGAAGCAGGTGGAAATGTGACTCGTCTTGATGGAAATCCGTTCTCGATTTATAATAATCAGATTTTAGCATCTAATGGGCGAATTCATCAGGAAATAGTGGAAGAATTCAGAAACGTGCGAAGTAAAACGTGAAATTATGTAAAAA
>JACNLN010000154.1 GCA_014381485.1 Fidelibacterota bacterium | reverse complement strand
AAAGTATCTTTCTGGCAGATATGGTGAAACATGCTATGAATCAACATGTATATAAGCCTGTTTTTGAAATTGCTTGACATAGTATGTCTGTCCCGATGGAATCGGGGACTTGTCGGGAACCATATCGGGGTTTGAACGGAGTGAAGCGAAGTGAGTTTGTTTCTTTTAGAGAATGGTCCCGCAAAGGCGGGATTAGCAAATATTCAACAGCCTTGATTTTTTGATTCTTTTGTACCTGTCTGCCGAAGCTATAGCGTAGGTAGATCAAGTCGAAGATCCCGATTATTCGGGGACAAAAGAATGAACAAATACATTTATTGGCATTCACTAATAACATTAAAACAAAAACAATATTTCGGGGGAACTTTAGTAACAATTCTTCTTGAAGCTGGTGTTGTTTTTATCTATCTTTAACTATGATGGATTTAAATAAAATTAGTTCCTTAATAATTACGATTTTCTTTGTTTCAATACTTCCTGCTCAATTTTGTGACATTTCCGTTACCATAGATACCCGTCAGTTGAAGGAAAACGACCGTATAATAACTGCTGATCTGGGAGACCAATTAAATATTTTCTTCGAATCCACATTATTTGACGAAGAATACTGGGACATAGAGATTCCACTTACTATTCAACTCATCTTTGAAGGAGTATCCGAAAAGAGTGGTGAACGGATCTACTCTGCTCAATGTCTGTTTTCAAATAACAGCGATCAAAGATACTTCTCGAAACTTCTACAATTTCCTTATTCCCTGGGTCAGGGCGTTATTTATTCCCCCGTGATTTTCGAACCTTTAGCATCCTCGATGGAATATTATGGGTACATTATCCTCGCTGGGGAAGCAGATACATACGAAATTATGGGTGGTAATCGTTTTTATGAACGAGCGAGGGAATTAGCGCTTCGGGGTATGTCATCTCTTTACCCGAGAGGTTGGAATAACCGAGTCATTCTTGTAGATAATCTCAGTAAAAATCATGGACTTCGACAGGCAAAGTTTTTTTATTACAAGGCAGGAGCAATGATTGAAGATGAAGATTACATTGAAGCAGAAAAAGCCTACAATAAAATGATTGAAAATCTTGAATGGGTCGATACTACCTTTGGTAGAGAACGATATACTCTGTTATTCCTTGAAGCTCATGCTCGGGATCTTGCTAATATTCCTCCTCAAGTTACAAATCGACAAGAGATTCTCAGTGATCTCATTATCCTCGATCCGGATAATGAAGATATCTACGAGACTGCACAGGTTAACATTGAAACTCAGAAGAAGGAAAAGTGAAAAGAAAGGCTATGTTCTATGAACCGTCCTTCGACAACGCTCACGAATCTTATTAATTATCCACTATTCAGTTGGTGGTTAGTGGGGTAAACTGGTGAGTGGTAAGTGGTAAATTGGTGAGTGGTAAGTGGTAAATTGGTGAGTGGTAAGTGGTAAACTGGTGAGTGGTATAGTGGTACTCACCATTAACCAATAACCAGTTACCAATAATGAATATGTCTATATTTAGTACAGAGCCAAAAGTAATAATAACTATGTAATGTTTTCTGACTGGGTTTAGAAAACAGAATTAATTGTTTATAAAATGTAAGTGGAAAATTGATTATCTTCTAACAATGAAGCGAAATTTACAACCCACTTTGATAACTGCTGAAAGCGGACAAAAAAATTGCCATAAAATAGTAACTGCTTCATGAAAAATACTCTGCTTACATTTCTAATTATTTTAATAGCCTTTTTAAATGCTCAGACTACACAAAATACCTGGGAACACAAAAATTTTTCACGGGGAGAGATCATTGTATTACCTAAAAATAAGAATAGGTTTGAAATTGGTTTTAAATCATGCGCATCTGTGGCAAAACTCAACCCAAGCTTTGTTCTAAGAGAGCCACTACCAGCATGGATGGCGATTCTTCCTTTCTGCCCGACACAATTGAGTTTATATTTAAGATACAAATTAAGCCATCGATTTTTCTCAAAAATAGAATATAATCAAGTAACATATAAGGGCGAACTGATATATGCAGGTATTCGGCAGCATGATATTACTTTTAAATTTTTATACCCCCAGCTTGAATTTAATATTATAAACACCCGTCATTTTTGCTGGAGTTATGGAGCAGGACCAGATGTTTACATGATTGCAGAAAAAATAGGTGGTTTATCAGATAATTCTATGGAAAAATTAAAGATCAAAGCGACTAAACTTCATAACTTTAGATTTGGGTATCATATAAATGGGGGTTTTTTCTTTAGATTTTATGTCAGCAAATATATCATCATTTTCGGATTTGAAGCTGCACGATATTGGGTCAAAGGAAAAGTAAAGGGTTTATATGAGGATTATGAGCCAAAAAATGTAGCTGTTGGTATTAGTTTAGGAGTTGGTTTTAGTGGACGAATTTATCAAAAAAAATAGGCTCATCACAATAATGCGTACTTGGATTCCATTTTTATACCAGAGTTGTCCAATGTGAGTCAGATTCAATCTTATCAAAACTCGCGTCATTTTTGTTGCGAAGAAACTGTTGAGAAGAGAAAAGATCACCCTCTCCTTTAATTCCTCTCCCATCAAGGGAGAGGAGTTCTTGGAAGCATGGCTTCAAACAGACTTGCCCACAGGGTCTGCGAAAAGAGTCAGAGATTCGAGTGTCCGATATATCCTTCTCCCCCTTGGATGTTGAAAATCCCGATTTATCGTGGGGGGGAGAAAAAAAGAGGGGGTGGTATTTGGGTGTTGACACTGTGTTAATGCTTGTATCTCGGACTATTTCTGAATACAAATTTACTTCTCTCAATCGGGAGCCTGAAAGGTATCATTCAGGTACGCATTATTGTGAAGAATCAAAAAACAACAATAAATAAGACGGGAGTGTCGTCATGAAAGCGAATATGATATCAACCATAATTACTTTGGTAATCCTTCTTCCTAAAGCATTAATGGGCTATGGATTTGGGGCACATCTGGATCACTTAGAGTCAATCATAGCTCTAAATGATCAATACCTAGAATTATATGAGGATCCGAGATACCAACCATATTTCCTGTATGGTTGTATGGCGGCGGACTTACAGTATACTAATAAATTCAAAACTGGTTTGTTGGATCTGTATCAAAAAGTACGAGAGATAACTGTTCTTGATATTATTCATCCTCTCGGATTAACCTATGAAATCTCTGTTGATCAAATTCCGGATTCTGAGTATCCCTTCGGATTTAACAACCACGATTCCAAGTATGGATTAAAATTTGCTGAATATATGCTACAGGCGTGTGAACCCATTGATCCACCAGGACCTAATCCTGGCAGTGATGGAACGACCGAAGAACACGGTGCTAGATGTGCTAAACTTGCCTTTGCATTAGGTTATTACTGCCATCTAGCAACGGATATAGCATGTCATGATTTCTTGGTGCCCAAAATAGTGGCTGAATCAAATCTTGGTGATCTGGAGCTTATCACCTATGACGATGACGCACCTTTTGTGGATCATCCTGCAATACAAGTTGAAGGCGTTATTGAATTATTGACAGACCACCATTTCACCGATGCTAATCGGGTATCAGATGCTGTTTTTCAAGATGACTCCTTTAATCCTTATCCCAATTATTTTTGGGTAGCTGCAGGGAATGCCCCCGGCTGGGGTTATCAGCTTGAACCCTGCCAAGGTATAGTAATATTTGATGGACCAAACACAGAAACTATGTTCTATGAAGGCATAAATCCCGTCTTGTATTTTTGGCGAGAAGTAATGCAAGATTGGATTAATAATAATCCCTGGGATCTCCCTACTGAATATACAACTGGTCCACCCATTTCACTAATTGGACTTGCACAAACGGCCACAATCTTTCGATTCGTTAACAGATTCTATCCCGCTATAGCCGGACACGAACCGATCAATGAGGTTTTGGGTGAATGGATTGGTAATCATATATGGTGGCCTGATGGGGTTGATGTAGGCCTAGCATTGGCTGAATTTTTATATATGTTCTTCGCATTTGATTTTCGTTCATGGTTATTAGAGGGATGGATTTATCCAAGAGCAACAACGAATGTCAATGAAAATATAGTTAATGAGGTCCTTAGTTTGGTTTCTTTAATGATCTCGGATATGGCTGAGGCTGATCGAATAGTTACAGAATTACCAAACAGAGTCAATGTAGATGAATACAATAAGTTAAAAAGCAGCCCTTTGTTTACAAATACCGCCTCGGTTATTGCATCTTATGATGATTATTATAAAGACCTTGGGACTCAGATATATAGATGGATTGGACCTGGCGGATATTGGTATGAAGATTGGACACCTTGGAACGAAGCTTCTATGAGATGGGGTGTGCAATCATCTCTTAATCATTATTTGCCGGATTATTATGAAGTAAATAGCAACATAGCTGTATTTGACTGCTATTTTACTTTAAATGGTGAAAGGGTCGAAGGACCTATTGGATTCGTACAGATCGGTGTGGATAATTTGGGAGCTGTTGTTGAGCTTTATAATCTCTACGATGTTGCACCGGTTAATGTTACCATAAAGATTAAAACGGATCATATTTCTGGAAATTACAGCGATGACGAATTAGTTGTGGAAGCCAGTGACATTGTTGATCAAGATCCTTTTGACTACGACGATATTCAAAGAAAGGAAATTTCCGTAACCTTTGGTTCTACAGAATTAGAGGGGATAGATATTTCACAAATTAATGGATTATATCTGGAATTGCAGGCTGGTACAAATCCCTTCTTTTCTTCCTTGTGGGATTTATATGAGACAATTCCTGAGGTCCAAAGTTACAGCAATTATGACATTTACAGCACCTATGATCATTGGCCGCAATCCTTAAGAATTCTTCCGTCCATGAGCGGTCATATCACCGCAAATACTACCTGGGAAGATGACATTTTAATAACCGGTGATGTTATCATTGACGGTGGTATTACTCTAACCATATTGTCTGGTGTTACCCTTAATTTTTCAGAAGGAACTACATTAACAGTAAACGGAACATTAGATATTCAAGGATCAGAAAGCCAGCCCGTCACTCTAACCTCAAATGAACAGTGGGAAGGAATTGAATTGAAATCTGGATGTAATTTAAATATGCAACATACTGAAATAAGACATGCTAATAAGGCAGTTAAAACCTCTTTTGTTGAAGGAATAGTTTGCGACATAGAAAATTGTGAATTCCAATATAATTTAAAAGATATTCATCTTTTTTATTTTGAAGGGAACGTAAATATTTCTAACAATTATTTTCATGATTCATTAGGTGATATTTTATTAATACAATCACTGGTTCTTACCGAAGAAACCAACTTTACATATAACACAATTGCGGATAATTATGGCGGGCTCACAGTGCTATTATCAAACACGTTTAATTTTACTCGGAACCTTTTCATGGCCATTCCTATGAGAGCTATTAGGTCTTATCTAAGCTTCTCTGCACTTTCAGACCCTATTCAATTTTATGAAGACACAGGAATAGATTTAACATACTTAAATGCAGATTCATTATTGTTTTATTTCGATCCATATAGGGATATCACAACAATGAATATTATCTCAAATACTATATCAAATAACAATGCAGGCATTTCATGTGGAATAAGTGTAGTTGAGCAAGAAAACCAGGTCGATATTCGTAATAATATAATTGTAGGAAATAACCTTTTAGGAGAATATCAAAATTTGGGCATATATGTAGGAGATAATGCTTACACAGAGACAATAATTGAGTATAATGATGTTTATGATAATGTGGCTGGAAATTACGGCGGCACAGTGTCAGACCAGACTGGTTTGAATGGCAATATTTCAGAAGATCCTTTATTTGATGAAAATTATAACCTAACCTGGGCCAACTTCCCTGTGGAAGATGAAACAAAATCACCATGTATTGACTCGGGAGATCCAGATTCGCCACTTGATCCTGATTTAACTCGGGCAGATATGGGTGCCTTTTACTTCGATTACCCTCCTTCTACACCACAAGATTTGGTTCTGACAGGCGAGGTTGGAGATTATCCTATGTTGACATGGGAACTGAATCCAGAGCCTGATATTTCGCACTATGAAGTCTGGCGGTATTATATAGATATCAATACTGATGGAATTCTTATTGAAGAAACGATGTATAATTATTATGAAGATACGGATTTTATTATTTCCTATGTAGAAGAGGACGAAGATGGGAAAAAGCTCATCAAAGTAGAATATCATGAGCCAGATGGGTATAATATGCGTGTTTATTATAGGGTAATGGCTGTTGATTTAGTAGAGAATATATCTGATTATTCCAATGGAGTTCATACATACCAACTGATTCCAGGTTCACCATGGAAAGTGAGTTCACCTGATAATACCTTGTTTGTGCTACCGGAAGAGTATGCTTTACATGCCAATTATCCAAATCCATTCAATGCAGTAACTACAATCCGGTATGATTTACCTGAAGATTCCTTCGTGGTGTTAAAGATATACGATCTATTAGGCAGAGAGATAAGGACATTGATCAATTTCAAACAAGCTGCTGGCTTTAAAACCATATTGTGGGATGGCAAGGACAATCATGGAAACAAGGTTCCATCAGGGATGTACATTTATCGTTTCAGCGCAAAGTCACTTGAGAGTGATAAACAGTTTCACAAGACAATGAAAATGGTATTACTAAGATAATAAAACAGAAACAGAGATACAAAAACCCATAGGGTGGTGTGATATAGTAATTTTTTATAATACACCACCCTTTTACGTAATGCGTCAGTCAAATGTATACTTAAGGCGTTAAATGTTACACGGTTGTGATGCCAAAATATGGAATTCGACTACAAACCACGAACAACGAGAAACGGGTCTCGTTACCTATCGATGTTAAACGAATAATAATGCTCATAATCATTCAGTAACTGATGTGTTACCCCTTTCCTTTTAACCAGAATTTTTCACCAACTTCATTTTATGTAAAAAAATACTCCTGCAGGATATGGTGCCCTGCTGGAGGAGTGGTGAGAAATAGTAGTTAAACATCTTGACAAAAGTAGCTACTATAATTATTTTGCTGCACCAATTTTTACCAACTAACGTGTGAGGAAGAGATGAAGAACGCAATCTGGGAAAATATT
>JACNLN010000137.1 GCA_014381485.1 Fidelibacterota bacterium | reverse complement strand
AATTTTCTGATAAACTAATTTAGATTTTTTAATAGTGTCATTCAGGATTCGAACCACAGCTTTGGATGAAATCGTGGCACCAGATACAGCTTGAATATCGGTGGGATTTTCAGGTTTCTGATTTCTTACCACTCCAATTTCCGGTTCAGTCACTACACCTCGAAACTGTTCAGGAAACCAAAATGGATTATTCTTATTTGAAGGATCTTTTACAATCTTTGTCCCCAACCCCGGAGTTTCAATCTGTTCCAGTATTTTAATTCCTGTGAGGGTCTTAAAATCAGGTGAAACCCCAATCATTATCACGAGATTTCCCTGAAATCCGCTACCATCAGCTTTAAATGCGATAGCAACAGGATCTTCTGCTTCTTCCTCCCTCCCTATATAAAAGGTTATTCCATCGGCAACCAGTTCGTCGTAATAGTTATAAGGTGGAAGAACCTCTGAAATAGCCTTCTTCAATGCTCTTAGTCGGTGGACTTCAATCTTCGGTTTCGTAATGGCATCCCAGCTGGAGAGTATTCCTCCCGATAGAATTGTAATAATTGTTAAGACAAGAATCATTTTAGCGGATGTACTCATGTTCGAATCTCTCCAAAAAATTCGGGTCGGGTATATCGATTAATCAGAGGGGTTACCGCATTCATGAGAAGGATAGAGTACATTACTCCTTCAGGCAGACCACCGTACAGACGGATCATTAAGAGAAGAATTCCCGCACCAATACCAAAAATCCATGATCCTTTTGGTGTTATGGGAGACGTTACCATATCGGTCGCCATGAAAAAGGCTCCCAGCATCAACCCACCAGACAGGAGATGAAAAACTGGATCCGGATATTTCACAGGATCAACTAGCCAGAACAGCCCTCCAACCAAAAAGACTGTCCCAATAAAACTGACAGGTATTCTCCAATCTGCATAACGCTTGCCAATCAGGTACAGTGCACCAAGGAATATGGCAATAACCGAAGTTTCACCAAGAGAGCCGCTCACATTCCCGAGCAACAAATCACCATAATCTGTAAGAATATGTTCAAACTTAAACATTCCCAGAGGAGTAGCTGTCGAAACTGCATCAATCGTAGCATACTTAGTGGTTTGAGGGTAAGTCCATGTAGTCATAGCGACGGGAAATGCTGCCTGGAGAAACGCTCTTCCCAGCAGGGCAGGATTGAAGATGTTATATCCAAGTCCCCCAAAAATCTGTTTTCCAACAGCAATTCCAAAAACAGCCCCAAGAACACCCCCACCAATAGAAAAAGATGGCGGTAATGTTAAAGCCAGTAAAAGTCCAGTAATCACCGCACTGCCATCTTTGATTGTCAAGCCATCTTTTTTCACAAAATTAATGATTGCCTCCGTTATAACAGCGGCAAGGATACAGCTCAATATCATCCAGAAAGCAAAAAGCCCGAAAAAATAGATGGAAGCAGCAACAGCAGGTACCAGGGCACCCACCACACTCCACATAATCTTGTAAACACTCTCAGTAGAACTGAGATGTGGACTGGATGCCAATATCAGTACTCGCTCAGGCTGGTATAACTTTTTTCGTGGATCTGCCTTCTTCTTGGGTTTGGAAGCTTCTGCTGTTTTCCTGCCGATGTCGCTATTCTTCTCTTCTACCATCTCAATTTTTCACCTGTTTTTGCAGCATTTCTCCAACACACAATTTTCCAACTCGTATCCATTGGACAAGTGGAATAGATGAAGGACATTCAAAGGCACATGATCCACACTCTACACAATTCAATATCCCCAATTCATGAGCTTCGGAATAATTCCCCAGTTCAGAGAGTCGTGCCAATCTGGTGGGAAGCAGATACATCGAACAGTATCTCACACAATTCCCACATCGTATGCACGGTTGCGATTCCACTTTCCCTACACGAGTGGAAGCTACAATACCGCTGGTGGCTTTCACTACTGGAACTGAAAGATCGTACTGGGCAATCCCCATCATAGGACCTCCCATAAAAATCTTTGCAGTTTCATCTACAAGTCCGTTGCAATATTCAATTGCGTGTTGAAATGGAGTTCCAATTCGCATCAACAAATTTTTTGGTTCTTTTATTCCATCACCAGTTACTGTGACCACCCGTTGAATAAGGGGTTTCCCTTCTGTAACAGCTTCAGCTACTGAAACTGCGGTACCAACATTATTCACCACAACCCCCACATCCATGGGAAGTCCGCCAGCCGGGACCTTCCGCTTGAGAATAGCGTAAATCAACATCTTCTCTGCCCCCTGCGGATATTTAACCTCCAATGGCATGACCTGAATGTCCAAATCGGATTGAACTACTTTTGCACTCATAATATCAATGGCATCGGGTTTATTCATTTCAATACCAATATATCCTTTTCCTACCCCAAGAACTTTCATCAAAATTTTCATTCCTGTGAGTACTTTTTCTGCCATTTCTACCATCACCCGATGATCGGCTGTTAAAAACGGTTCACATTCACATCCATTCAGGATAAATGTATCGATCGGTTTCTCCTCTGGAGGTGCCAACTTCACATGTGTTGGAAATGCTGCTCCACCCATTCCCACAATGCCTGCATCTCTTATCTGACTATTTAGCTTTTTTATTGAAAGGGATTTCCAATCTCGATAAGCTGGAAGTAGATCCCATTCATCGTCACCAGTTCGATGGATATGTATTGTTTGAACATATCCACCTGCAGGATAAGGAAATGAATCGACAGCTTTCACCACACCTGTTACTGTGGCATGAATTGGGCTTGAAATAAATGCGTCGCTGGCACCGATGAGCTGTCCCGTTTTTACCTCATCTCCCTTTTTCACCAGGGGATCACAGCAAGCACCAAAATGTTGCTGGAGAGGAATATATACATCATCGGGTAAGGGAAGGATTTCAATTTCTTTAGATGAAGTATAATGTTTGAATTCTACCGGGTGGATACCTTTTTTAAATGTGTGAACTTTCACCTTGGATATTCTGAAATCTGATATGTATAGATTTTCTTAGGTTAAATATGGAAAAAAGTTTACTTATATTTTTTAAAATAATTAATAAGTATATCAACGAAAAAAATGTGGACTTAGATTTTACGAAGCAATTATCTTCAGTTTTCGTAAAACTCTTCCCGTCGGAATTCCATTTCCGTCATATCCCCGAAGTTTATAATATTTGTCTAACATCTTTTCCAGAGGAACCTTTCTTTTATCAGGATCGCCTAATCGCCATTCCTTCAGTAGACGCGGTGGCAGGGTATCATCTTTTTTTGAGATTCCCTCCCGTGTGTTCATATATCGTTCAAGAACATGGATTCTGTCTCCAGCCTTGAGATAATTTCGGTTGGATATCTTGATACCCGTTACTGCTGACCACAGTTTTGTATAGATGCTGAAGTCTACAAATTTTATCGTTACATTCGACAAATTCTGCATGAAGAATCCGATGATTGGCTTTGGTGTATACTTCATAAGAGGAGATTCCAAAGGAAAGGCAAAAAGGGTAAACAGACAGGTATTCAGGGAATTGATGCAGCTGTTCACACTTTCGAAAAACTTGGTAAAGTTGGCTTTCGCACGGATAGTATCTGGTTTAAGGAAACTAAATAAGATTTCAAGTCCAACGATATATGCTGAAAGGTGACAGGCACCGCGATTGGCAACAGCATAGGCGAGTCCCTGACCAAAACTGCCACGAGAGTCATAAGCTGACATTTCCAACCCCTTCACGTGCATAGCAAAATCCTCACCCCCATATTTTTGGGAAAGTGCCCGTACACCCTGAGCCATATCCTTCCCAAATCCTCTGAGGTAAGCAATATCATACAGCGCCTTAGATATTTTTTCAGAAGAACCGAACTTTAAGTCACTTTCTACCAACCCCTTTTCTGTAGCTTCCATCACCCAGGAAAGGGTATTACCTGTGGATATAGTATCCATTCCAACTTCAGAACATATTTGATTCCATTCTGCAATTTTTACCGAATCGAATACACCTATATTGGTTCCCAACAGAGCAACGGTCTGAAATTCGGGAACAACTAGTTCTTGACCATTAAAATCTCCTTTCTTACTGCACAGGATTGAGCAAGGTTTACAGGTATAATGTTCCGTTTTGTGCTTTTCCCTCATCTTTTCACCAGAAACATCCGGAGAATGAACATCAAAACCGGTAATGAAGTTTTTAATGGTGAGCAGATTGCCTTTATTCATAATGTTCGCCAAAAAAGGTGTGCCATAGTTTCTCAAAGTATGGGAAGTCACCTTATTTCGCTGGATATACCGATTTGCCTTTTTCCTTACTCTGGTAAATTTTTTCTTATCCGTGGGTCTGATCCGATAATCACCTCCGTTAACCACAACAGCTTTTAATTTCTTTGAACCCATAACGGCACCCATTCCCGTACGACCTAAAAATCGATGTCCAGAAACGATATTAGCAAACTTGACAAGGTTCTCACCCGCAACCCCGATAACAAGAATTCCAGACTTTTTATTACCAATTTTTTCCTGCACAGAAGCTGGATTATTTCCCCAAAGTTCCTCAGCATTTTTGAATTTGACACCCGTTGAGGAAATTTCGAGACACGTGGGTCTTGATGCTTTTCCTTTGATTAGTAATCCATCCCATCCCGCCGTTTTTAATTGAATACCAAAAGGACCCCCACAGGTTGCCGATGCCATAATCCGAGTAAGAGGAGATTTGGTTACTGCTGCAAATCGACCGCTACAGGGTGCACCTGTTCCTGCAAGTACACCAGGCATAAATGCGATAATGTTGTCTTCACTAAGGGGGTCAATTCCCGGTTCCAAACGGTCAAAAAGCAATTTTAGTCCCAATCCCTTTCCTCCAAGATACAACTGACGTTCCCCATTCGTAACGCGGTAGATTTCCACCTTTTCAGATGAAAGTTCTATTTCCAGCACTTTATTACTTGGACCAATAAGTTCTTTCATAATTTCCTCAGGTCAAACCAGATTTTCTTCTATAACCTTGATAAGTAAAGTCGGTATGAAACCATTATCTTTAATTTCTTGATGATCTTTAACCCAAATCAAGTAATGTTTCATCAATTACTTTTGGGAAAATAGGATAATTAGACAAACATTTCTATAAATTTATGAGCCGTATCCGAATCAGTCAATAACCTGACAGATCGGTCAGACTCCCGACTGAAAGGTAATTTTTTCAAAATTAATGAGACCCTTCTCTACTTAGAGGGGTGCATGCGTAAACAATAGGGGTATACCATCCCCGTTCTCCTAAGTCCCGATAGCATCGGGACTTAGGATGAATCGGAGTAGACTCATTTATTCCAGGTCAATTCCAATTTCAGAACACGAAACAATGATATTTTTATACTGATTTCATACAATTTAAAAAAAACCTGATTTTCTTGTAAAGAATACCATCATTTATTAAATTGGTTTATAAAATAACAAGGAGGGTTCATTATGAGCACAACTATCACTTACCAGGATAAATCCTGGCTACCAAATTATGAATCTGGTGTCCCTGAACACATTGATTATGAAGAAGTATGTCTTCCGGAATATCTAAGTAGAACTGTAGAGAAATTCCCAAACAGAGCGGCTTTGATCTTCCAGGGATATAAAATCACTTTTTCAGAACTGAACACTATGGTAAACCAAATGGCAGGAGTACTGACAGATTTTGGTGTTAAAAAGGGGGATCGTGTTGCTATATTACTCCCAAATCTTATCCCTGCTGTTGTCAGTTACTATGCTATCATGAAGATTGGTGCAATTACCGTAATGAACAATCCTCTTTACTCTGATCGAGAACTGGAACATCAGTTTAATGATTCTGGTTCAACTATTCTGATTACTCTTGACTTGCTTGGGAATAGAATGATTGATCTTCGTGAAAAAACCAGTATTAAGCAGATCATATACACCTCCATTGGTGACTACCTCCCCTTTCCAAAAAATATCCTTTTCCCATTGGTGGCGAAGAAGAAGAAACTGGCAGCGGATGTAAAACCAGCAGATAATGTATTCAAATGGAAAGAGGTTCTGGAGTCAGCAACTCCCCGCACAGAAGGAGCTGAACTCTCCATTGATGATCCTGCAAATTATCAGTACACCGGTGGTACCACAGGAGTTTCAAAAGGAGTAATCCTTACTCATAAAAACATGAGTGTCCAGGTTCAACAGATTAGTTCGTGGTTCCCACAATTCAATCCTGGAGAAGAAATTATGCTTGGTGCACTTCCATTCTTTCATGTTTTCGGATTAACCTGTGTAATGAACTTTTCCATCTACTATGGATGGACTAACATCCTCGTTCCAAAGCCACAACCTGACCAATTGTTGGAAGCGATTACTAAATTCAAACCGACGTTTGCTCCTCTCGTCCCCACAATGTTTATTGGAATTATAAATCATCCAAATATCCAAAAAGTTGATATGACTTCCATCAAAGGATGTTTCTCTGGAAGTGCTCCCCTCCCACTGGAAGTGCTTCAAGAGTTTGAAAAAATAACAGGCTCTGTTATTGTGGAAGGATTTGGGCTCACAGAATCTTCTCCCGTCACTCACATTAATCCATTTGCTGGTGGGGAACGAAAAGCTGGAAGTGTAGGAATTCCTGTTTCCGATACTGAATGTAAAATAGTGGATCTGGAAAATCCTGATATCGAAATACCCGTTGGAGAGCCCGGTGAACTTCTCATGAAAGGTCCACAAATTATGAAAGGGTACTACAACCGTCCCGATGCAACCGCTGAAACCGTGCAAGATGGCTGGCTTTTCACTGGCGATATCGCTACCATGGATGAAGACGGATATTTCTACATCGTGGATCGTAAAAAAGACATGATCATCTCTGGTGGATTAAATGTTTACCCCCGGGAAATTGATGAAGTTTATTACGAAAATCCAAAAGTTCAGGAAGCCTGCTGCATTGGAATTCCTCACGAGAAACGGGGTGAAGCTGGAAAAGTATTCATTATCCTTAAAAAAGGTGAAACCGCTACAGAAGAAGAGATGCTCGAATTCTGCCAGGACAGATTAGCAAAATTCAAATGGCCCACTGAGGTTGAATTTCGAGATGAACTTCCAAAATCGACGGTTGGAAAGATACTCAGAAAGGAACTGAGGGCAGATGAACTGGAAAAGAGGAAATAGACCCAAGCAATAGATTA
>JACNLN010000153.1:5565-7250 GCA_014381485.1 Fidelibacterota bacterium | reverse complement strand
GTTAACTAATAGTTGGTTGTCGAGAAATTTGAGCTTCTACCAATATCACCGACTTGGTCTATTCCTTTAAAAACTCAAAAGTCCTTTCAGTTGTCGACGTTACTGGAAGACATACATTCTCAATATTCAAACCCTGAATAGTAGTGATTCCCAATGTATCGCTGGTATCAATTGTTGTATAGTTTATTATCAAGATTTTAGAAATGTCATCATAGCTGTAACTTCCCGAGATATCAAGTTGATCAATTTCTAAATCCAAAATGAAAGAGCTATCAGCTGCATTTACTTGCCAGGTTCCATTCGAGCCAACAAGAGTATCAGTAATGGTTTGACCTAAAGAATCACAGGGTAAATATATCGGTAATACACCCAAAAGAGTGGCGTTACCATTATTAGCCAGAATGACTGTGCCGTACACGCTCGTACCTTCTTCCCCAATAGTATAAACTGTTGTATCATCATATACTGGGTCATTCTTTTCAATCAAAACCGTACCCGAGTCCATAGTAGAAATTCCAAAAGTGTCAACATTCGAAACAGCATATACTATCACGGTTAATTCAGTCAACTGATGTGTTCCGACAAGAGGGTGTTCAGAGCTATCTCCACCCTCATCACATCCAAGAAAAACAAAAACCAAGAGCAATATAAAACCCAATAGAATATGATCAAATACTTTCATTACATATCTCCTACCTTTTCACGGTTTTTATATAAGCTAAAAGACAACCTCCCATTCTGGCTCTTGCCTAATATCTTCTTCCTCCACTAGAACTAACCGCAGGTTAGCTGCCGGATCATTCTGCGGAAACATAATAGGCAAACTTGTTGTGTCCTGTAAAGACGTAATATTTGAAATAAAATAGGAAACTTCCTCAAGGAGACCAACTACGACTATGCAATAAATTCCTGGATTAAGCTGAATGAAATAATTCATCAGAGTATCTCCGCTCACTGCTGGATCGCTGTAAGAGATTAGGTATTGCTCTGGATGGTCCCAATCACTCATCACATTTTGTTCTAATGCAATAACCGTTGCACCGCGTACAGTATCCGGCCATTCACTTTGAAAAATGAGAGTCCCCTCCACACCAGAAATGGGCTGCAGTCCTTCCGGAACGGAACAGCCGAGCCAAACAAAAAGTAATAACCCGGATCCTAATAAGACAATTTTTAATTTACCCAAAATATTAAGGTGTACTTTAAATCACGAATATTATTTACGCCACTTCCTAAAAACAACTATACAAAGTCAAACAAAAAAGGCCGCAGAGACCCACGACCTTTTTTGTTAATTACCGTTATAACTACAGTTTGTAATCCACTCCAATGGCGATGACTGTTGCATCTTTATTGTAGGTTTCAGTAAAAGGCACCATTACGCCGCTACCACCTAAATCATGCTGGTCTGATTTGCTTGCTTCCTCATAAAATGTTAAGGAAGCGCCAAAGTTGATTACCATTTTAGGATTAACAGCATACGCACCTCCAAAACCGATTGTGTTCGAACTCAGGCTATAGCTCAGATCAGACTGATAATCTTCACTAGCGCCAGTTTTGGCAAGCAGATATCCGCCGCTCAGTTTGATTTTATCATTAAGAGTATATTCCAGTGCACCCCCGGTTTCATAGTAGTTGTTATCAAGGTACGCCTCTTTACCGCCATAATCTGCATCTTTGTCCAT
>JACNLN010000153.1:0-5317 GCA_014381485.1 Fidelibacterota bacterium | reverse complement strand
AGATGTTCATATCTAAACCCGATATTGAGACCTTCCATTGGTGAGATATTCAAACTGAAAATAGGCGTAAAACCAGAACCCGTCTGAATAACGTCTGCTTCCTGATCACCCGTGAGTTTGGCTTTTGCGGTCATTTCAGCAGCAGAAGCCGTTGCACCAGCAGCAGCACCAATATAGGACGCTTGAGCAGTGGCTGGCGTGTATACTGTTTCATCCCAAGTGAATCCAAACGCGGTTAGTCCAGCACCGATAGCGGCAACGGTAGCAGAATCAATCTGACTCCCTAAAATGAGGTTGGCAAAGGTAACATCACCTGCACCACCATCAATGAAAGGTTGTAAATCACCAGCAGCAGAAGTTGCCGAAGTGGCAGCATCGGTATATTGTGTAGCAGCCCCTGTGAAAAAGGTGCTCGCACTTGTCCAGCTGCCATCCAAGAGAATCTTCGCATCTTTTAGGTGCCCTTTCTTGGTATCTTTCGCAGATACATACCGTCCACCTACTGCAACGGAAATCATATCGTTCATTTTGTAGGATACGCCAAACTGACCGCCAAGATAGACGGATGTCCCTTCAAAATAAACATCTACATCATAGTCAGTGACAGGCTGACCCTCAGCATACAGCCCAGGCACCAGATCAGACACAGGCATCTCAAATGACGGAAGACCAGTTTTGTACTCAGCTCCGCCACCACCGCCAATGGGATTCAATCCAGCTGAAAAAGCTAAATTACCCGTCTTGTAAGCCAGATATACACCAGGAAAGAACGGTGCAGCTACATCGCCTACATATTTTGACTCATTCAGGTAAGTGTAATTATTTACAACTTCCTTTGTTTGGGTAATATACTGATTGCTGAAGCTGAAATGAAATCCATCAGTCAGTTTTGTTAAACCTGCGGGGTTAAAATAGACCGCGTCAATATCCGTCGAAGCATCTCTGTGAAGCGTCCTTACCCACGCAGCACTCTGGTTAGTATTGGTCATCAATCCGCCTGCAAACACAAAGCCCACCAATACCAGACAAACCAGTAATACAGTTACTGTTTTATTCATTGTTTTCCCTCCTGTTATTGTTATGGATCAGTTATTTTGTGAATATTCTACTTCTTAATAACATAAAAAGTTTTAATGCATCATTTCTCCAACCATCAATTGCAACGTATGATTGTCATTTCATACGAACCCTTCGGACTTTACCATCTTGAGTAAATCTAATTACTCCAAGATTAAATGTCAAATACAAATAATTTTTAAATTTTATCTAAATAATAGGTAGTAATTCATTAATAATCGTCAAATAGAAGAAGTGAAATTAATAGAAATTCTTTATGTCCTGTATTTATGCGAATCTCATAAGTGACCCCTCGGATTTCCCCAAGAGCAATGGGTAATATTCTAGTCTGAGCGTGTCAGAAGATAATTCTTTATGGCAAATCACTGTATTCAATCATTAACTTAACACATTCTTAAAGCCACAAATATTGGAGATTTATTAGTTTCATAGCACAGACGAATGTCAATTGGATTTTGCATTATAGAGAAATTAGTTGTGAACGACTGGTCCCATAGCAAACAGGTTTATTTAAATTCCTGCTATCTGCGTGGTAGTGCAATAAGATAAAAAAACAAAATGTCAAACAAACAACAAAGAACTCAAATTACCGTTATTGTCGGTACTCAATGGGGCGATGAAGGGAAGGGGAAAATCACCGATTTTTTTGCTGGTGATGTTGATTATGTTATTCGATATCAGGGTGGAGACAACGCGGGCCATACCCTTAAGGTTAATGACGAGGTGTATAAGCTCCATCTGGTTCCATCAGGTGTGCTGTATGAAAAGCCCATATCAGTTATTGGATGCGGGGTGGTAATTAATCCGCAAACCCTTATAGAAGAAATATCCGGGCTCAAAGAGAGAGGCAAATCTCCCAGATTAATGGTCAGTGAGAGGGCTCATGTTATTATGCCCTATCATATTGCCATGGATGAAGCTCTCACCGGGCATCAGGGTAAACTCGCCGCCGGAAGCACGAAGCGGGGCATTGCTCCGGTTTATGCAGATAAGATGTACCGCCACGGCATCCGGATGGGCGACCTTCTGGAACCAGCCATTTTTGAGGAAAAACTGACCAGGGCTTATCAGTTTAACAAAGAAATCATTGAAAAAGTTTTCAACCTCCGTTATGAATTGAGCCTTGAGGATATTTACACTGAATATCTTAGCTATGGTGATCAACTGAAAGGTTACATTACTGACACAGAATTGATTCTTTATCGAGCCTATGACGAGGGTAAAACCTTACTGATGGAGGGAGCCCAGGGGATGTCGTTGGATGTGGATCACGGTCTATATCCACATACCACAAGTTCCAATACGAATGCAGGGCAGATATTTTCTGGTGCCGGCGTCGGTTTCCACGGCGATCGCAGAATTATTGGTGTAGTAAAAGCATATTTAACTCGTGTAGGCATCAGTCCTTTTCCATCTGAGATTTTAGGGAAAGAGGCAGACCTTCTCCGCGAAAAGGGGAATGAGTATGGCACTACTACAGGAAGACCGAGAAGAGTTGGACACCTCGACCTTGTCCAGGTCCAGCAGGCTATCCGGGTAAGCGGAATTACCGAGCTGGCTCTCACAAAAGTAGATGTACTGTCTGGTTTTAAAAAATTACAGGTATGCACATCATATGATATTGATGGAGAAACCGTTACCGAGATGCCCGGCAGTTTGGGTAAAATCCGGCGAGCAAAACCTGAATATACTACACTTGATGGGTGGGAGGAAATAGATGAAACTCAAATCGAAAATTTTTGCGAAGGTGGGTTCGATTCATTACCATCCGCTATGAAAGATTATATCTTGTTTATTGAAACAGAAGTGAACTGTCTCGTTACCATCATTTCTCTCGGACCTGAGAGGAATCAAACTATTTTAAGATAGGTACAATGGCATTTACGAAGGAGGCCATCGATTTCAATGCTCTCTCCAGGGAAGAAATTGGATGGACGCTTCGGAAGTACAACATCTCTCTTACAATAGATGAGATCCTTAAAATACAGAACGGGATTTTAAAGCGCCCCCCATCCCTTACGGAATGTGTTCTCTGGTCCATTCAAGGGTCTGAGCATTCCTCCTACCGCAGCAGTCGCCCTCACCTGATACAGTTCATTACCGATGGTCCTACAGTTATCATTGGCGCAAAAGAAGATGCTGGAATCATCGCTGTTGCAGAAGACAACAATGGAAATCGATACGGCATTGTGATAAGTCACGAATCACATAATCACCCTTCACAGATCGTTCCATATGAGGGAGCTGCCACAGGTATCGGTGGAATTGTCCGGGATGTAGCGTGCATGGGTGCCAGAGTCATTGCTGTGGCAGATGCACTCCGTTTTGGAGACATTACCACATCAAAAACAAAATGGATACACGAGGGTGTAGTAGCTGGTATCTCCGGTTATGGAAATCCAATCGGCATCCCAAATATTGCAGGCGACCTCTACTATGATGAAGGTTACAATGACAACTGCCTGGTGAACGTGGTATCCCTCGGGGTTGTCCGGGAGGATGAGATACTCCATTCCTACGCACCTCAAAATGCTGATGGCTACGATTTGATTCTGGTGGGAAAACCAACTGATAACAGCGGTTTTGGTGGTGCCAGTTTTGCATCACTGGAACTCAACGAAGAAGAAAAAGAGAGCAAAAAAGCAGCTGTCCAGGAGCCCAACGCCTTTCTGGAACGACATATCCTGAAAGCTACCTATGCCCTGTTCGACCTGTTAAAAGAGCGTAACTATTTAGGTAGGATGGGATTTAAAGACCTGGGCGCTGGAGGAATTGCCTGCGCCAGCGTGGAATTAGCAGACGGTGGTGGCTACGGGGCAGATGTCTACCTCGACAAGGTTCACATGGGGATGGAAAATCTCCATCCTTACGTCATCCTTTGTTCGGAGACGCAGGAGCGGTTTATGTGGGTATCACCTCCGGAAGTAAGTAACATCATTCTCAACCATTACAATCAAACATACGACCTCCCCAATATTTCCAAGGGAGCTAAGGCGAGAAAAATTGGTAAGATACGTGGCGATAAACGATATGCGGTTTATTTTAATGGTGAGATTATCGTGGATGCCCGAGCCAGTGACGTGACAAAAGGCCTTCTTTACAATCGGGAATACAGATTGCCCGAGAAAAAACTGACAGAACCAGATATCCCGGAGCCTGATAATTATAACGAAACATTTCTCAAAATTTTGTCACACGAGAATATCGCCTCCAGACACCCGGTTTTTGAAACGTATGATAAGCAAGTTCAGGGGAGGATAGTCATCGAAGCCGGTGATGCTGACGCTGGAGTGATGCAGCCCTTCAACAATGACCATTACCCTAAAGAAATTCGTTCCGTTGGAATTGCTCTCTCTGTGGACCACAATCCGCGATACGGGAAGATTGATCCATTCTGGTGTGGGATCAACTCGGTTATGGAAGCAATGCGCAATGTCGCTTCTGTTGGTGCAACCCCTCAAGCGGTTAGTGACTGCCTTTGCTTCGGAAATCCGGAAAAGCCGAACCAGATGGGACAGTTCGTGGAAAGTACTCGGGGAGTGTCAGAAGCGTGTAAGGGGATTCATCTCAAAGAACACCCTAAAGAACCAGTCCCAATCATTGCCGGGAATGTTTCCTTCTACAACGAATCGAAGAATGGTGCCATTCCGCCAAGCCCTATCATCGCCTGCCTGGGCAAGATGGAGAATACAGCTCAAGCAGTAACCTCGCACTTCAAGCGGATAGATTCCGTATTACTGATGTTGGGTAAACGGAAGGACGAATGCGGCGGAAGCATTTATTATGCTCTCCACGATGAGCTTGGAGCCAATGTACCTCGACCTGATCTCGCGGAAGCTGAAGCCCAAATCTTCGCGGTTACCGATGTTATCTCTGCTGGTCTTGTCCTTGCTTGCCACGACATCTCCGAAGGGGGCATCGCCATTGCTCTTGCAGAGATGAGCTTCCGAAACGACATCGGGTGTGACGTCACAGTTCCGGGAGAGTTATTGACAGACAAATTACTTTTTTCCGAAACTGGAGGATTTGTGCTGGAAGTTTCACCAGAAAAAGTTGAATTGGTGAAATCTGTATTTTCTAACTGGAAATTAAAAACATTTGAAATAGGTAAGACAAACCAGAGTCAATCCATTAAAATAAATGATGTTGTCAATCTATCTGTCAAAGAAGCAAAAGAAGCGTGGGAAAACGGCTTGCGGGAGAAACTTTAAAGCCACAGAGAGCACAGAGAAATAATAAC
>JACNLN010000089.1:4255-7262 GCA_014381485.1 Fidelibacterota bacterium | reverse complement strand
CTGAAGGACGGGGCTACAAATTGATTTATGTGTTTATTCAGTTGTTTCATAGAACATAGCCGTAAATTTCTATTTCAATCTATCAAAATAATGGGTTACCAGCGGAAGTAAATATAATTTAACCAAATAAACATAAAGATATTTTGTTGAATCCCAATAAGAGATTTGCATTTTCTCAGCTATTGAATTTATCCAGCGGTTGTCTTTGTCTATTGTAGACTGAGCTAATATCATTTGACCTGTGAAAAATTTAATTGAAGAAGGAGAGATGAATCCATTAACTTTAAGTGATGTCTTCCTCGGGTAAAAAACGACTTTTTCTTATTGATGGTCACGCGATGGTGTACCGTGCCCATTTTGCCATGATTCGGAATCCACTCATTACTACGGATGGTCGTCATACCAGCGCCCTTTTTGGGTTCATCAACTCTATGTTCAAGATTCTTCGAGATGAAAATCCCGAATATATTGCGATCGTCTTTGACTCCAGGGAAAAAACCTTTCGACATGAGATGTATCCAGAGTATAAGGCAACTCGGGAAAAAATGCCAGACGAACTGAGGGAGCAATTCCCCCATCTATGGCGACTAGTTGACGCTATGAATATCCCCCGACTGGAAATGCCAGGATACGAAGCTGATGACATCATTGGCTCTCTTGCCTCAATGGCGAAAAATGAGGGCATTAAATCGTATATCGTCAGTGGAGACAAGGATTTTATGCAGCTGGTAGATGAAGACATCCAGATTTATTCTCCAGGGGGAATGAGTAAGCCAACCATCATTTACGATCGTGAAAAAGTAATCGAGAAATGGGGAGTAACTCCAGAACAAATTATTGATCTTCTGGGACTTATGGGGGATTCATCTGATAACGTTCCGGGGGTTGCCGGGGTAGGGAAGAAGACTGCTGTTAAACTGATCGAAGAATATGGTTCAATTGAGGAGGCATTGAATCATGCTGAAGAAGTGAAAAATAAACGAGTACGAGAGGGATTAATCAACGGAAGAGAAGTAGCCATCCTCTCCAAAGAACTGGTGACTATCCTAACCGACTTACCGCTATCTAAATCGGTAGATGAACTGGAGCGAACCGATTTTAATTTTGACGATTTGGAGGACATTTTTCGAGATCTTGAATTCTTTCGACTTGAGAAACAATTGAACGACTTCCGAATTGATAAAGTGATGTCAAAGATACAAGAAAAGAATTATATGTGTGTTGATACCGTCGAAAAATTCAAGTTGATACTTGAATCTTTAAAATCTGCAAAACTCATTTCAATGGATATTGAAACTACCAGCAAAGATCCAATGAGAGCGGAAATTGTGGGATTGAGTTTTTCTATCGGGGTAAACGAGGGGTGGTATATTCCTATCCAATTTTTAGGAAAAGATCACGATTTGTTTGGTGAAGATGATTTGGATTATGTTCTATCTGAGTTAAAACCCATTTACGAAGATCCTCAAGTTCAAAAATGTGGGCAGAATATCAAGTACGATATGCTGGTTCTGAAGAACAACGGCATTGAAGTTCAGGGGGTAGTATTTGATACTATGATTGCTGCTCATCTTTTAAAACCTGAACTTCGCTCTTATACTTTAGGTAATTTGAGTATTGAATATCTCAATTATCGGATGCAGCCTATCTCTGACCTTATCGGAACCGGAAGAGACCAGAAGTCTATGGCAGACGTGCCTCTTGACATTATTACCCACTACGCTGTGGAAGATGCAGATATTGTGTACCAACTTGTGCCCATATTGAAAAGAAATTTAAAGGATTCGCAACTGAAAAAATTTTTTAATAAGGTGGAGATGCCGCTTGTTCCGGTGCTCGTTCAGATGGAATACAATGGAGTTTATGTTGATAAGGATTTTATGGGTAATCTTTCAATCTGGATGAATAAAAAGTTAGATGCAGCAACTCAGGAAATTTATTCATTAGCTGGTGTAGAGTTTAACATTAATTCCCCACAACAATTAGCGCAGGTTTTATTCGATATTCTCCATCTTCCTAAAATCAGACAACGCTCTACCAATGTCAATGTGTTGGAAAAATTAAAAAGCCAGCACCCCGTTCCCGAGAAGATCCTGGAGTATCGAAAATTCCAGAAACTCAAGTCAACCTATGCAGATGCCATACCCAAGTTAATTCACCCGGAAACAAGTCGAATTCATTCCTCATTCAGCCAAACGATTGCAACTACAGGACGTCTTGCCAGCAGCAATCCTAACTTTCAGAACATCCCTATTCGCACTGAAGAGGGAAGGGAGATCAGGAAAGCGTTCCGACCACAGAGAGAAGGATGGATCATTTTTTCTGCGGATTATTCCCAGATCGAGTTGCGTGTTATGGCTCATCTCAGCGGTGACGAATCCTTGAGGGAAGCTTTTCAGAAAGGCGAAGATATCCACTCCAGGACAGCCAGTAATATCTATGGTGTTTCATTGGAGGATGTTCTTCCGGAAATGCGACGCACAGCCAAAGTAGTCAATTTCGGAGTGATGTACGGGGCAGGTCCATTCAGAATGTCTCAGGAACTTGGTATTCCGATGGGAGAAGCCCGGAAGGTTATTGATACTTATTTTAATCAATATCCTTGTATTAAGGATTTCATTGATCAAACATTGCATCAGGCAAGGGAGAAAAAGTTTGTTCAAACGATGCTTGGTCGCCATCGATATTGCTATGATATTAATAGTTCCAATCAGAGAATTCGTTCTGCAGTAGAAAGGGCTGCAATCAATATGCCCATTCAGGGAACGGCAGCAGAGATGATAAAATTGGCTATGATTAAAATCCATGATCGAATGAGAAATAAAAACTATAAGGCAAAGATGATCCTTCAAATTCACGATGAACTCCTGTTTGAAATTCCAGAAGACGAATTGGAAGATTTAAAAGATATTGTTATCTATGAAATGGAAAATGCTATGGAATTGGATATTCCTATTGTGGTTGACTGTGGAATCGGGAATTCTTGGTATGAAGCACATTGAGATTT
>JACNLN010000089.1:0-3584 GCA_014381485.1 Fidelibacterota bacterium | reverse complement strand
TGGAAGCTTCAGTATCATTAAAGAAAGTAGGGAAATTACTTGAGGGGCAGTCTATTCTGGCAGGATTGTCATTTGGAATAGAACGAGGTTCTGTGATGGCAATGGTAGGTCCAAACGATTCCGGAAAGAGCACACTTTTAAAGGTTCTGGCAGGAGTCATAAAACCTGAATTCGGAAAAGTATTCATTAATGGTATGGATAACCAGTTAAGAAAAAATGAAACGAGACGTGTTGTAGGTTATATGACTCAGAACCCAAACTTCGATTTTCAACTTTCCATTCGGGAAAATATTGTTTTTCACGGGTTACTTTACGGACTATCAACTTCTCTAATACATTCTCAGATCCGAAAATTGTCGTACTATTTCCAGATAAGAGACATTCTGGATTCGTATCCGGCTAATCTTTCCCGTGGATATTTGAAACGGGCTATGTTGGTAAGGACCTTTATTCATGATCCTGAAATACTATTTCTTGATGAACCAACAAGTTCTCTTGATTTGCATTCCCGATACATCGTGTGGGATTTTTTGCAACGTTTGAAGGGAGAAAAAACAATCGTGTATGCCACTCAGTCCATTGATGAAGCAGAAAGACTGCACGATCGGATTACCGTTATCCATCACGGCAGGATTGTTCTGGAAGGAACGTTGGATAAACTGTTGGAGACCAGTGGTGATCTACATCATTTCCAGATACAGTTTGAGAAATTGAATGATGATATGTTTAAAAGGTTGAGTAAAATTTCTACCGTCGTTACTCCCAAACAGATAGGTAATACTTTCGATTTTTATGGACGCAATCGAAGAGTGATGTTTGATGTAATGAAGATAGCCATTGAAGCTAACTTACTCGATTTCAAAGCGAAAAGGGTAGCATTAGAAACCCTCATAAAAGCATCCACTGAGGGGGAGTTGAGTGACAGCGATTAAGGCATATATTTTCAGACAATGGTGGATATTCAGACGATCGTGGTTCTCCGAAATCACCCTGTCGATTATTTTACCTGTTGCACTCTATCTGTCGATTGTTGTGGTATTTGAACAATTATTGATAGTATCTCCAGGTGATTTTCCATACCCAATGTGGGTTTTTCCAGGATTGTTGTTTACACTTATTACTGTGATGATTTATCTATCCATATATACGGATCTGTCTGAAGGGGGGAGATTAATTGAACTGTCCGAATCCATTACCTCCACCCCGAATTCCAGCATATCAATTATTACAGCTGCTACTTTATCCGTAATCCCAAGTGTATTACTTAAAAGTGTATTGGGAGGAATTTTATTATCTCTTGTGATTGGATTTATCCCTTCAATTGTATCACTGATAGGACTCCTTTTGTATATGATTATTTTGAGTCTGTTGATTTCTGGTATTGTCATCACCATTTCCCTATTAACCAAACGACATGTAACTCATTTAGGTGTTGCATTTATTGTTTTTCTCTTTCTCTTCTTTTTATCAGGCTGGATTTTTCCTTTAGAATTTATGCCCTCATCCCTTTATTCCATTTTTCGTTACCTACCTACCACAAAACTTTTGGAGGGCTGTCGGATGTTGCTACTTGATGACCAATTCACAATATTGACATGGTTAATCCCGCTGGGAATTGGGATTGTCTGGTTACTAATAAATGCGGTCATTTATTCAAGAAAGGTACCGGGATGAGGGCTTATCTATCCGGTGCGATTGAACATGCACCAGACGGCGGAAGAATCTGGCGACAGGATATTGAAGAATGGCTGGGAAGGGAGTTGGGTCATACCGTATATAATCCCAGCAAAGAAGAATCGACTGTTTTGACTGAGGAAGAATTAAAAAATTACAGATTGTGGCGGAAGACGGACTATTCGCGATTTAAATCTATTGTAAGACGATTTATCCAACAGGACCTAAAGGTACTCCAAACAGAGGTGGATTATATCATCTGTTTATGGGATAAATATGTCCTATGGGGAGGTGGAACACACGGTGAACTAACGATGGCGTGCCATTTGAAAATTCCTGTTTACACAGTGATAGGAATTCCGCGAAATGAGGTGAGTGCCTGGATCCTGGGGTGCAGTACGGAGGAATTTGAATCTTTTGAAGAGCTAAAAGCTTATTTGAAAAAGCGATATAAAAAAAGCGTATCCCGGTGATGGTGTGAACAAATTCTGATTCATAATGTCAGTCAAAATTTTGTGCTATGGAACTTTTTAGTTGGAGAACCTCCCCTTTTTCCCCTCTCCGCCAGTTGGCGGACAGGCTTGGTAAGGAGGGGTGCCTGACCGATGCGTCATGAGCCGGACAATATTGCCCACAAAAATGTGTGATAATCACATTGATAAACTTGGAGTGATTTATGTATAGACCTATTGCAGAAATCCATCTGGATCGATTGATCCGGAATTATAGAAAAATTCAGAATTATGTCGAAGATGCTCTTGTTTTACCTGTGATAAAAGCTAATGCCTATGGACACGGTCTTGTTCGAGTGGCGAAAGCACTTCAGGAGGAAGGAGTGACCTTTTTTTCTGTTTTTACGTTGGGATCAGCTATAAAACTCCGGGAGAATGGTATTTCTGGGAATATCCTAATCTTCAGTCGCTTTACGAAGGATCTTTTACAATTAGCTGTTGAGTTTGATATCACCCTTTCTATTGCCTGTAAAGATGATATTCAACTGTTGATCGATTTTATTCAGAAAACTGAAAAATGTCCTAAGGTGCATTTAAAAGTAGATACAGGAATGAGCCGCTTGGGGATTGATTATGATGAAGTACAAACTATCTTGGAGCAGTTGAAAGTTCATCCAGAAATCCACCTTGAAGGAATATATTCCCATTTTGCCACTGCGGATGAGGGAGATCCTTCCTATGCCGAATTACAATTGAGACGCTTTTCAGAGGTCGTCAAGTTAAGCAAGCAGTTGGGACTTCCCATTAAATATTATCACATTGCTAACAGTGGCGCCGTTTTAAATTTACCCGAATCGTTTTTTAATCTGGTACGGGTAGGAATGTTGATGTACGGGGCTTATCCATCAGACGAGACGTCGGAATGTATAGAAGTGGAACCCGTTATGTCATTTAAGGCTCCCATTGTGCTGGTTAGACATGTGAAAGCAGGAATTCCCGTAAGCTATGGATCTGTTTATGCTCCTGATTCGGATTCCTACATTGGTGTTGTCCAGGCAGGTTTTGTTGATGGTGTTCCAAGAAATTGGTTTGAACGTGGATATGTTGGATATCAAGGTAAAACCTACAAAATCGCAGGTCGGATTTGCATGGATCAATTTATGGCTAATTTTGGTGATGAGAAGCCACAAATCGGGGATGATGTGTTGATCTTTGGGGATGACGGTACAAATCGAATCCCTATTGAAGTTATTGCCAGTGATATCAATTTAACCCCCTATGTTTTAATGAGTACCATCGGTGGGAGAACGGAAAGAGTTTATATCAATAATGGTGAGTGCTGAGTGCCTGCCCCGTGAAATCCGCCAGCTCCACAGGAGTCTAGCCATAAGCTACGACTGGCGGATATTTCACCGGGGGTGGCTGGTAGAGTGGTGGTTGGTGAGTGGTGAGTGGTAG
>JACNLN010000116.1 GCA_014381485.1 Fidelibacterota bacterium | reverse complement strand
GTATCAAATGGCCAGTTTTCTTGCTCCTCGCCTGCAGGATTGATTACGTGCAGTAATCCACTATAATCAGCAAAAATTATCTCTTTTCCAGAATTGTCGTTATCGATATCTACTACAATTGGTGACGACCATACCTGATTATTTAAAATCAACGGGAAACCCGCTTGATTGAGGGATATATTAACGCTAAACTGATAATTTCTTTCATAAATGGAACTATCAGCTGCAGTGGCTGACAAAGATAAGCTAAACTGGTAATCACCTAATCCTGCTGCTGAATCAATTTCAATAATGAAAGGCATATCAAAATTGGTATAAACGTCTGCTGAATCGATTACAGGAGTATATGCAGAATCGTTTAATACAGTTATTCCGGATTCCTCGGTGTCCAATATCAATACTACATTTGATGCTTCAGGCCAGGGGACCAAGTTTTCAATGGTGACGTATATATTAGTTGTTTCACCTGGGTTGACGATACCATCACCATCCCCTGATATTTCTTCGATATCCGTGTCTGTTAAAACTAGATTGGGAATCGACAGGTCGGTGGGTTTAATGTCAACAATTGCCCCTTGATTATAGTTGAATGATAATAAATCATCCAGAGCAAAATAACCATCGTAGGCACCACCCCAGCCCCAGTTACAGTGGAAGTGATCCTGACCTTGATAGCCATCTATGTTCCAGGCGTGTCCACTGGATCCGCTTGATCCCCGATAGACCATGGGACGACCGTTGTCCAGCTCAATATGTAAAATATTTTTCCATTCGCTATCCGTATAGTCATTTTTTTCAAGAAAATCCAATTCTGTATTGTACAAAAAGTGTTCCTTCAACGCAGAGGTAGCACAGGGATAATACCAATCACAGCCAACATATGCACCAGAGCCATTCGGACCATACATCATATCAACAGCAACGCCACAGTGAAAAAGTAAGGTTTGTGATGCTTCAGTAGCCATGTTGTTTGGCATGTCATTAAAATCATAATAGGTTTCACCAAAATTGGCATAAATGTATCCGTAATTCCCATAATAATATCCGTGTTCCCCTGAACCATATTCAGGAAATGACCAGTAATGCATCACCTGTGCCATTGACACAGCCACACATCCTACCACGACATACCCACCAGGGCCGTTGGGATCTTCAGGACACTTAGCGTTCCACGGATACGGCTGATTCCAATGGGCCTGAATCAGGGGAGGTACATTCCGCAGATTTAGGTTACGGGTAATATTTTCTGAAAGATATTTCTCCCATTGTTTCTGAATTTCATAGGACGGGGATAGATTTTCCCTGATTATATGCTTAATTGATTCTTTATATGTTTCCAGTAACTGTTTAAACTGAGGGGGATAACTCTCCTCACCAAATTCCCCAGTAAAATTGTATCCAAGAATGGGTATAACACGATCATCGGCGGATACTATTACAAATCCATCGGGTTTAAAATTTATCTCATAAATCAGATTAATGTCTTCACTCTTTTCTACATAGTAATTTTCCAATTTTATTTTTTCTAGTTGAACATCATAGCGCTCAACATACAGGTTTTTCGCCACCTGGATAGCTATTTCTAATGGTACTTCCTTTGCAAATATCAGATGAAATGGAACGAGTACGAATGTCATTATCGTAACTATTTTTTTAAACATTATTATTACCCCAAATTTCTATTCTTTAGTAAATGCTCTAATTTGACGGTAAATTTTATAATATATTTTGACCGAAACCAAATTTAAATCCACTACAAAAAATTTGATGAAAAAGAATTAACTTATAATCTCCACTATTCCAGATACTCTTGCAGCGTAGTTTTTAATTCTTCCCCTCTCAACCCCTTATCCATTTGAACAATAATCCCCTCAGGATCAATGAGAAGTAAATGAGGAACAAAACTCAAATAGTACTTCTTTGCCGTTTCCGAATCCCATCCCGGTACACTTACATGAATCCAGTTCATCTCCCGTTCTTCTGTAAATTCCCGCAGCTGTTCAGGATTCATATCCATGCATATACTCACAAATTCAATAGCTGACTTATCTAATTCAGAATAGACCTTTTTCATATTTGGTATCTCTGCGATACAAGGACCACAAAATTTTCCCCAGAAATCAAGTAACACGTATCTCCCAATGAAATCTGATAAACTTACCTCTTCTCCGTATCGGTCAGGAAGAGTAAAACCCGGTGCGGGATTCTCAAGCATCTTGTTCATTTCTATTTCTTGTCTAATGTTATGAGCCAAATAGGATTTTGGGTATTCATCCAGCAAACGCTTTTCCCAATATGCTCGCTTGGACTCATCGGGGTCTGAATATTCGTAATAACTTTTCAAAGAATACATAGTAGAAATCTTTCTCACCGGTGATACATCGGCATCCAATATACTTTTAAAATACTCCTCGCGCTGACGTTTGATTTTTTCTATTTCGGTTGAGTCGGTGTCATCATCGATCGGGAATATTTTTCTTACATAAGAAACAGCACTGTTCATCGGTAATGCTGCAATGAATTCCCTGTTTTCCCACATTGCCAGGATGTCTTCCTCCCGATCAAATTCATCCGTCCAGCTTCCTAAATACCTGTTGATCAACGAGTAAAAATATAAACTGTCTATGTGGTTTTCCGATGATCCAATAATTCTTCTCATCTCATCGAAAAGTGGTTCTAAGTCATTAAGCGTTGTATCACCAGCATCTACCTTTTCTTTTAAAGTTAGAGCCCATTTACGGTATAAATTTCTGAATTTAATTTCCCCAATATTGAAAGCGGCATTATGAACATTTTCAAATCCATAATACTCTTCATAGTCGGCATAATTTTCAGGATTAAAAGGAAACTCAATATGTGCTATTCCGAAAACCACCGGAACTTCGCTGATAAAATCTCCGGAATCATCACAATCCACGATTTTGTCATCTCCATTAATGGTTCGATGACCAATGAATATTTGGTATTTTAATGTGTTTTTATCAGTTGGAATATTAATTGACCAAATGTCTCCTTTTCGTTTCAGTGAGTGTTTAAAGTCATAATTGTCCAATTCTGTGACGACAGCAAGTTTAGCTGTGTCCGGTGTCGTGTAGCGGTTGAGTATAACATTGAACTCATAAAGATCGTAATTGTAGCAGTCTAAAAAAATAGTCTGGGGTGCATATTCGGGGTGAGCAAATATGATTTTGTATTCATCTCTGTCTTTTATTGTAAGTAAAAACTCACCCCCTTTGGGAATGTCCACTTTCTTTGTTACATCGTTTTTTATAGATCCTTTACTGTACAGGATTTTCCCGAGTGTCACCGGTTTGCCGTCAATGAGAAAGAGTTTTCCTTTTATTGTGGTCACTGGTTCGGTTAAACAACTGAGTAAAAACAGCATTAGTAGGGGGATTATATTTTTTAGCATTTTATTTCCTTTCCGGGTTTGGTTAATTTCTCTATGTTGTATCTGGACCGGATAGCAGGATTTACAGGATTTTTGATAATTAGTTTTTTTCTTCCTGCTCATCCTGTAATCCTGTCAAATTGGGGAACACAAATACGCTTGATCCTAGAAAATCGTTTACATGTTTCATCTTTGCGGAAGTTTCCGCCGGTTGGCGGACAAGTTGCACTTCCGCATAGTTATATTTCCTCTCATTCAAAAATCCGATACTGCCACTCAATATTGGATTCCCTTCTTAGCTCATACGAAGTTGCATTTACAGCAAAAATTAATAATTTGTCGTCATAGGTTCCATTTCTAAAAACTGGGTCTTGCTGGATAGATTTAACTATATCATAATTAGTTTCGTTTACAAAATTCTCAATCCAATGAACACTTTCAAGTTCCGATAAAGGTGCAAGAAAAATATATCCGTCACAAAAATTGGAGAGTGTAAAATTATCATAACCGTATTTGAAAAAAGATGAATCACCTTTCAAATCTCCAAAAGGTGAATTGATTACATCAAATCCCATAGGAAAATCTTGTGTTTTCATTAAAGCATCAATTACACCATCAGCCGAATAAACATATTGTTCATTCCAACCTTTAGCGTTTACCCAATGTCCATGGAGATATATATTAAACGCTTTATCTTCAATTTTATTGTAAACGAGATTTCCCATTCTATCTTTGGTGAATTCTATAACTTTTGGTGGATTTGCCACATCATATCTTGGTTGGAAATATTTTGTGAAGGTGTGATACGAGCCAGCATAAACAAGTCCTTTTTCATTTTTATTTATCATTTCATCAATTATTGTATGAGCCATAACATAATCAGAACCTTTTCCCCAAGCTTTTATCCTCACTTCCGGCCTGTCAAGTTCTTCCCTTGTTTTTACATGAGACCAATCCATTGAAACATTTAACCCGATTAATCTAAACTTGCGTTCAGCGTTGGATAGTGAACTATTTAATTCCCAAACTGCTTTTAAAATATCCACATATTCGCGATAGCCCCAAACACCACAATTGAGCATCACTCCTTGTGCAAGTAAGTCATCATATTCATCAGCATAAATCACAGAATCTATCATTGGTTGGTCGTCTTTATTAGCAAACTCAATTCCCAAATTGTAAATACCGTTTTCGTATAATTTGGGAATCAAGCGGTGAATCAATTCAACATTTTGTTTGATATAATGTTCTTCACCCAAAAAGACAATATCGTGGTCGGCAAACTTGCTGATAACATAATCTTCCGGTGTTTTATAATTTTCATCGAGATATTTAGAAAGTTCTGTTTTAAGAACTTTTTCAAGTTCGGGTAATGGAATTTTTTCGTCTTTAAATCGGATTTCTAATTTTTTATCTAGTTTCTCTGATAATTCTCTAAAACGTTTCGTTCTACGGATGTTTTTTAGGTTTGGATCATCTCCAAGGGCTTTCTTGTTAGCATATCCCAATTCGATGGATTTATCCAGATAATTCAGTGCTTTTTCGTTTTTGTTTAGAAGTGAATTCACACACGCCAACTCAAAAATGTAATCGGGATCCTCAGGTTTTAATTCTGCCAATTTCAAACAGATATTTTCAACTTCCACCCAATTCCCAAATGCCATTTGAGTAAAAAGTTCCATTGCCAATTGTTCTTCGGTTTCAGCGGCAGAAATCATATTGAAAGTAAGGATGAATGTTAATGGAATTATTATCGTTTTCAATTTATTTCACCTTTAATATTAATTTGATTTTGTAGAATTTACGAATAAACTATTGGTTTTTGCCTATTACATCTCTGTGTTGCTGCTGTAATTACAATGGGGAAACCTGCTAGATTCGGTGCAATATTTTTCTATAAGTATTGTCACAGGTTTATTCTTTTAACAAATTGTCAAAGGTGTCAAACTCCAATAATTGAATATCCGTTAGTGACCCAATGAAAGGCTGTACATCATCCTTGACCAATTTCCAATCAATATTTTTTAATCTGCGAAGAAGTAATCTCTTCCAGTTATTTGCGGAAAAAAGATCACCCGAATAACCTATTTGAATAAGACAATTATTCAGATATGGAAAATTTGGTTTGATATTTTTCCAACGTGAAAGGTAAAACAACAAGTCGTAGAAATCCCTGCCCTTTGTGTATTGACGTTGAATAATAGCAGCACATTTACCGGATAAAAACGATTCCTTATCATGATGAATAACTGAAAATGGGAAATATTTATTCACAAAATATTTATCAATAGAATAACCTGTAGGAGGATTAGTATCAATTTCCAGTTTAATTGTGATATTTTCTTTCGGTAATAGTGATAAATTTGCTTCATACAACAGATTTGCGAATTTAATAAAAGCACCTTTTACAGGTGTGTTCGTTTTCAACCTGATGTTTGTTGAATATCCATTAAGCTGCAACTCTGTATTGATCTTTTGGATTACTGACGAAAAATCAAATTTCGAATTTGCATGAACGGCATGAAAATCAAGATCTTCTGAAAATCTCTCCAATCCGTGGATAATCCGCAGAGCTGTTCCGCCGTGAAAAACTAGATTACGATTTATGTTCAATTCAAACATTTTTCGCAAAATTAAATGCTGCAGGTATTCCCGTAATTCGTTTTTTGCTTCACGGGGATCACGCGTACTTTTTACGATTGAAATGGCTTGATCTTTCACAAATCTTTCCGGATAGTTGAAAAGGTTTTAATTGCTCTAATTACTTTTTTACTGTTCATCAAATCCCCAATACCATTCAGCGTATTTAAATCAATTTGTTCCAAATTCTGCAATCTCATTTCCTGAATACGGGATTTAGTCCATTCTCCTTTTTTAAAATATAACAGATCTGTTAATGCCTTTTCAGGTGTGGCACAGTAAAAAGTTTCAGAGCCCATAAGATTTACCTGTTGATAGCCAAAAAACCGTTCCTGTTTGATATGATGATAGTAAAACTTACCAATTGGAGTATTCCATTCTTTTGTGGGACGAGTTGTTACACTTTGAATTCCGGAAACCGATTCAGGAATGATGCCATAATATTCAAGGGCTGTTTCCTGACTGACGTAAGAAGGACTGTATAAATAGTTTGAAATGGTATATGTTGAACCCCTTTTACGGTGATAAACTTCCGGTAATAAATATTTACCTTTCCTTAACTGGATTAATTTACCCTGCTGAACCCAGCGGGAAAGTCTTACCTGAATTTGACGCAACGGTTCGTCAAACCAAAAAGCGACTTCCTGTGTTTCAATCCATTGCCGGTCAGCGAAAATTTTAATTAATGATTCGTATTTCATACTCATAATATACCAAAAATGGTATATTATAGAAATATCAATTTTTAATCAGACAATTCTTTTTATTACACAATCTTGTAATCCACGGAAACGCTCTTTTGATACTATTCCTACGCTAAAAGCATCTCCAGATATTGCTTTTCATAGGTTCCGAAAAATCGGATAATTCCTTTCATATCTACAACAATTATAACTTTGTGGACGTTCAAAACTTCCACAAAGTTTATGAAAAATAGTAAAATAAAAGAATTAATCTGGACCTTAGTCGGATTGGCATTTTTCATTGCGTTGTGGATTTCTTCAGGTGATATCAAACCAGCGGTTTGGGGATTATTGCCATTTGCACTTGGGATAGCATTTCTGCTTATCTATAAATATCAACAAAAAGAAAATAATGATTGAGTCCCCTCCAAAAACGTTATTTTGGCATAAATGCTGTTTACTTGAGAAACTTTATCCCCGACATGAATGTCAGGGTAAATATCCGCATTGATAGTAAGATAGAGCTAATCACTAGCCCCGTCCTTTAG
>JACNLN010000132.1 GCA_014381485.1 Fidelibacterota bacterium | reverse complement strand
CTCTTGGACCAAAAATCGCTGTTCCCAGCCTTATCATTGTGGCACCTTCCTCAACCGCTATCTCATAATCACCAGACATCCCCATGGACAGGTGGGTTAACTTTTTTCCCACAGGAAGTTGTGAGTTTAATTTTTCTCGCAGATTCCTTAAGCTTGAGAATGTTTCCCGAATGATCTTTTTATCTTCAGTAAGAAATCCAATGGTCATCAACCCCTCCACGATAAGACCATCTTCTTCCACCAGGGATAACATTTCATCCACCTGTTCCACCTCGAATCCGAACTTTGCCGTATCGCCCGAGGTGTTGACCTGAATCATTACCGGAAATTGGACCCCTTTCGCCACAGCCAACCTGGAAATCCTCTTTCCAAGTTTGATGGAATCAATAGAATCAATGGCATCAAATGTATTTAAAGCTACCCTTGCCTTGTTTGATTGAAGGTGCCCGACCATTCTCTTGTTAATTCCCGGAAGAGGCGGAAGCACCTGGAACTTTCTTACAGCTTCCTGAATGCGATTCTCTCCAATTTTTTTCAATCCCGCGTGGTAAGCATCAACAATCGTTTCCGCTGGAAACATTTTGGTTACAGCAATGATTTCAGTCGGGGGGTCGTATTCCCCGTCCTTCGAAACGTTATGCATGTTTCCACAGGGACGGCCGGATCTTAATCTCGCTACTTCAATTCTTTCTTTAATCTTGGTGAGGTTTTCGATAAGACTCACAACTTGGATATTTTTTGGTCAGGCTCGTCTGGCGCCGGACTGACGTCCGACTGATAGGTTTGTTTGGATGGAGACTCTGTGGGAAAACTTTCCGCTATTTGATTTTGGTCAGAAATAATGTCTCTATCTTCTGGAACAGCGCGCGCAATAGATGAAATTTTAGTGTTTTTATCTAAACGCAACAATCTCACCCCCTGAGTTACCCGACCAATCGTACGAATAGCCTTTATGGACTGTCGAATCAGGACGCCGCGATTTGTGATGATCACAAGATCGTCACTGTTTACCACCTCAATAATGGATACCATTTTGCCAATCTTGTCCGTGGTTCGCATAGTCATCACCCCTTTACCCCCCCGCTTTTGTGCCCTGTATTGAATGATTTCCGTCCTCTTTCCATATCCATTTTCCGTTGCCACCAGAATCGTTCCTTCGCGCCGGACTACAACCATACCAACTACTTCATCTATATCAGAGGTAAGGGTGATACCCTTCACGCCCATCGTCTTTCTACCCGTTGGTCGAATGTCCTTCTCCGAAAACCTGATGGATTTTCCCTCTCTCGTTCCCAGAATGATATCATTATCGCCATCAGTTATTCTCGCATCTATGAGTTTGTCCCCATCACGGACTTCAATAGCATAGATGCCGCCCTTTCGGGGTCTACTATAGGCGGATAGTTTCGTTTTTTTCACCACTCCCCGCTGTGTCGCCATGATGATATGTCTTTGTTCGCTGAATTCTTTCACGCTGACAAAAGCCTCCACCCTTTCTCCTGACTGGCAGCCGATAAGATTAACAATCGCTCTGCCGCGGGAGGCACGACCTCCCTGAGGAATATCATAGGCTTTAAGCCAATAACACTTACCCTGATCTGTGAAAAACAATAGATAATCGTGAGTGTTGACAATAAACAGGTGCTCCACAAAATCTTCTTCTCTTGTTTGAGCCCCCTGCAGACCACGACCTCCGCGGCGCTGACTTCTATAGGTAGATACAGCCGTTCGTTTGATATAACTGTTGTGTGTGATCGTAATCACCACATCCTCTTCGGCAATCATATCCTCGATGGACACAGCCCCTTCAAATGACAATATTTCTGTTCGTCTCTTATCGCCGTATCTCTCCCGAACCTCCTCCAGCTCCTTCTTGATGATAGCCATCCGCTGAGGTCTGCTTTCTAAAATTCCCTTCAATTTTGCAATAAGTTTTATGGTCTCTTTGTATTCCTGAACAACTTTATCCACCTCCAGGCTTGTTAGCCGCTGCAGCCTCATATCCAGAATAGCCTGTGCCTGTTTGGGCGAAAGATCAAAACTGTCCATCAAGCCCTCTTTTGCCTGTTCGGGATCTTTACTTCCGCGGATAATGGATATTACCTCATCAATATTATCAAGAGCAATTTTTAATCCTTCCAGAATGTGGGCACGATCCTCCGCATTTTTTAACTCATACTGGGTACGTCTGACCACCACATTGTGACGGTGATCAATAAAAAACTGCATCATATCCCTTAACGACAGGAGCCTTGGAATGCCGTCCACCAGGGCAATTAGAATGATGCCGAAAGTATCCTGCAGCTGCGTGTATTTAAAAAGTTGATTGAGAATCACTTCCGGCACAGCGTCCCGCTTGGCCTCTATTACAATTCGAATACCGTCTTTATCTGATTCATCGCGCACGTCAGAAACGCCAACCACCTTTTTGTTCCTCACAAGTTCAGCAATTTTCTCAATGAGGTTAGCTTTGTTCACTTGATACGGCACCTCGCTGATAACAATGCTCTCTCTGCCGCGTTTTGACGTTTCTATGAATGCGTTCGCACGAACAATAAGCTTACCTCGTCCGGTTTCATAAGCATCCTTTATCCCTTTAATTCCATAGATGCTGGCTCCCGTGGGAAAATCCGGACCCTTTATATATGTCATTAAATCATCAACGGACATCTCAGGATTGTCTATTAAAGCTATAAGACCATTAACAATTTCCCTGAGATTGTGAGGGGGTATTTTGGTGGCCATACCTACTGCGATACCTTCAGCACCGTTAACCAGAAGATTGGGAATCGTGGTTGATAGAACATTTGGTTCGTTTAAAGTCTCATCAAAGTTCAAGGACCAGTTTACTGTGTCCTTATCCAGATCCTGGAGCATCTCACTTCCTAATCGCGTCATTCGGGCTTCGGTGTAACGCATCGCTGCTGCATTGTCTCCATCAATAGACCCAAAGTTTCCCTGTCCATCAACAAGCTGATATCGCATGGAAAAATCTTGTGCCATTCTGACAAGAGCATCATATACCGAACTATCGCCATGAGGATGATATTTACCCAACACGTCACCAACAATTCTTGCAGATTTTTTATGTCCGCGGTTCCAGTGAACCCCTAGTTCATTCATGCCGTAAAGAATTCGGCGATGTACCGGTTTTAATCCGTCCCTCACGTCCGGCAGAGCGCGTGCTACAATAACGGACATAGAATAGTTGAGATAGCTCTCCCGCATCTCTTCTACGATGTCGCGACCTATCGTCATTTCCCTGGACATTCCTGTTCTATCAACCATTTCTTTCCCTGCTACACATCAAGGTTTACAACAAACCGTGCGTTTGTTTCGATAAATTTCCTTCTCGCTTCCACATCGCGCCCCATTAAATCAGTAAAAGTTTTTGCAGCCTCAGCTGCATCCTCAATTGTTACCTGAATCAACGTTCTCCTCTCGGGATCCATTGTGGTAGACCATAACTGCTCAGGATTCATCTCTCCCAGTCCTTTATATCTCTGGACGTTTACTTTTTTTGTCTTACTTTCCCGTTTAAAACGCTCAATGTAAATATCACATTCGTTGTCATCATATGCATATAATTCTTTCTTCCCCTGATTAATTCTATACAGCGGTGGTTGTGCAAGATATATGTTACCGTTAGTAATGAGGTCCTGCATTTTTCTATACAGAAAGGTTAATAGCAAGGTTCTGATGTGACTCCCATCTACGTCAGCATCGGTCATAATAATTATTTTGTGATACCGGAGCTTATCAATATCAAAATCTGAGCTTGCTTTTTTACCTTCATCATCAGGATCGCCCCCAAATCCTGCACCAATTGCGGTGATGATCGATTGAATTTCATTGTTGGCAAGAAGCCTGTCCACTCTTGCTTTTTCTGCATTGATGACCTTCCCCCTGAGAGGTAAAATTGCCTGAAAGCGACGATTTCTCCCCTGCTTTGCAGATCCTCCTGCGGAATCTCCCTCAACCAGGAAAAGTTCACACATCGCTGGGTCACGGTTCGAACAGTCCGCCAGTTTACCCGGCAATGCACCACTATCCAGTGTGCTCTTACGCCTGATTAACTCACGTGCTTTTTTTGCTGCCGCTCTGCTTCGAGCTGCCATAACTGCTTTTTCTATAATGCGCTTGGCTATGGGGGGGTTTTGTTCCAAAAAGTCCTGAAGCCCCTCAAATACGACGGAGTCAACAACCCCTTTTATCTCTCCATTTCCAAGCTTCGTTTTCGTCTGACCCTCGAATTGCGGCTCTGCAACCTTTACTGAAAGAATTGACGTTAAACCTTCCCGAAAATCCTCACCCCCAAGCTTGATCTTCTCTCCTTTTGCCCCCTTTAACAGATTGTTTTTTATGGCATAGTGATTGAATGCCCTTGTAAGGGCTGATCTGAATCCAGACAAATGTGTTCCGCCTTCCACCGTATTGATGTTATTTACAAAAGTTAATATGTTCTCAGTGTAACCGTCGTTATACCTGAGGGCAACATCAATAGGAGCTTCTCCTTTAACCTTCTTAATCGTGATTACTTTATTGTGTAATGGATGGGTTTGACCATCAAGAAATTTTACGAAATCAGTTAATCCACCCTTGTATTTATATCTCTCTTCTTTTTTTGGACCCTCACGTTCATCAACTACATTTATTTCCAGATTACTGTTTAAATAGGCAAGCTCACGGAGTCTATCGGAAATAATGTTGAAACTCCAATCGATCTCTTTAAAAATTTCCTCATCTGGATAAAACCGAATGTATGTACCCTTTTTCCTTGTTTTTCCTGTTTCTTTAAGCTTTGTTTTTGTTTTACCTCTCCCATATTCCTGTCGATATTTTTTACCGTCGCGACATACTTCAGCAATCAATCGACTGGAAAGTGCGTTTACCACAGATACGCCAACGCCATGTAATCCACCAGAAATTTTATAACTGCCTTTGTCAAATTTACCGCCAGCATGAAGAACCGTCATCACCACCTCAAGAGCTGGCTTATTTTCTTCCTTGTGAACGTCAACAGGTATTCCTCTACCGTTATCCTGAACGCTGACTGATCCATCCTTATGGACTGTCACAACGATCTTTGTGCAATAGCCAACGAGAGCTTCATCAACGCTATTATCCACAACTTCGTTCACAAGATGATGAAGCCCTCTTTTTCCTAAATCCCCGATATACATCGCAGGACGTCTACGTACCGCCTCAAGACCTTTTAAGACGGTTATCTTTTCAGCGCTGTAATCTTTGATGGTATCTGCTTTCTTTCTTGCGCTCATAATAACCTTATATCCCTGATAATGCCCTCTCCCAATTGACGGTCTATCTCTTTCATTATTTCTTTTTTCATCATAGCAAGTTCATTCCTCCAAACAGAAGTGGCAGTCCTAACAATGAGTACCCCGTGTTTTACTTCCTCGGGCTCTGTATTTTTAGCAATCGTTTCTCCAACAATATCTTCCCATATAATAAAAATTTTATTTTGCTGAACTGGTTTTTCTATTCCGGTTTTACTTAAGAGTTCCTCAATCGCTGATTTTAGCTTTTTCACTTGATTATATTTTGGGGGGATAATTGGTTGTTGCCAAATTTCAAGTTTCTAATTTCAAGTACATTATTCCATCAATTACCCTTTTTTATCCTTCCCTGATAGCCCTACCGATTTGTTGGGAACGTGCTGGTTTGTTTCACTTGTAGCATAATGACTTCATTTTGTATAACCTTCAGTAGCAATAGTTCTACCGTTGATTAATTGATTTATAACAATAAAAAAGGAAGATAAAATATTAAAGTGCGTCTCGATGCTCTTTTAAACAAAAACAGCTTGAAATTATTCCTCACAAAAATTATTCACTCATGCGCATAGGCATGATAAGCAAAGTAAGGTCCTCGTTATCTTCCTGGCTTTCTGGGAAAACAAGTCCTGCACTAATTGGAGTTTTCAATTTTAATATAACCTGCTCAGTATCTATATGAGATAATAGATCGATTAAAAATTGGGCATTGTATCCAATTATTAAATCTTCATTGTTATACTCAAGCTCAATATCTTCCTTTGCACTGCTTGCTGTTTCAGGATCCTCGGTGGTAATCTTGCTACCTTCAGAGGATAAATGAAGTGCAATTTGCTTTGTGCTTTTATTTGAGAATATAGATACTCTTTTTACCGATGCAATTAATTCTTCTCTATTTCCCTTTACAATTTTATCGTTTTCCTTAGGAATTACACCTCGATAATCTGGATAGCTTTCATCAATTATTCTTGAAAAGATTGTTAAATTTTCAAAGGACACCATGACATGATTTTCTCCAACCCATAGAGTTGTGTCTTCTTCACTGCTAAGGTATTGCGGCAAAATCGTTAAAAATTTTTTCGGAATAATTACATCACCAATATATCCCTTAGACGTGTAATCTCTTCTTGAGCAAATAGATAATTTATGACCATCTGTTGCTACAGATGTTATTTCATCCTCTCGAAACCTAAATAATGTTCCCAGAAGAGCCGGTTTGAGTTCATCAGCGCTTAAAGCAAACGTTGTTTTTTCTATCAGCCTTGAAATTATGGCCGGTTTTAGAGAAACTTCTTTTTTGTTGTCTACTTCTGGAATTGATGGAAACTCTTCTGCACTTACACCTTCAATATCGTATTTCCCAAAGTTTGTTTGAATAGTTACTTTGTTTTTAGGATCAACAGTAAATGTTATATCTGTATCAGGCATAGCACTTGTAATATCAAAAAGTGTTCGATAAGGTATTGCTATTTCACCAGCTTCATCTATTTTTGTATCAATTGACATAACCATTGTAAGTTCATGATCCGTTGCTCTTAAGATTAGATTTTTATTTTCAGTTGAAAATAAAACACAATTTAATATAGGAATTGTAGATCTGGTTGGAGTGGCTTTTGAGATTTTCTGAAGTGCTTCTAAAAGTTTTTGTTTAGTTATAGTTATTTTCATTTTCTAACCTTTTTTAAGCGAGTTTTCTTAAAAATTTCCTGTTGATTTAAACCATATTTAATTACAACATTTTAGTCATAAATGTTCGTTATTACCAACAGTTTTTTACTGTTCACATCAAATAATAATCATACTAAAAATAAATATTTAAACATAATAAAGTATTAATTATATAAAAGTTTTTCTGTTGATAATTTCCCCTTAAATCCGTGTTACCAATAATCAATACTTGAATTAATACTTAATTTTAACGTTTTACTTTATGTGGTTAAGGATATAAAAAAAGTGGGAAAATCATTGAATAACCGAAATTACAATCTTTTAAACTCAA
>JACNLN010000149.1:24500-35244 GCA_014381485.1 Fidelibacterota bacterium | reverse complement strand
TTTTTTTTTTTTTTTTTTTTTTTTTTTTTTTTTTTTTTTTTTTTTTTTTTTTTTTCATCAATTGGCAATTGAGCAGTAAGACCCAATGCACGACCCCGGGGGATAATTGTCACCTTATGGACAGGATCGGCATATGGAATAAAGTTCGCTACCAGTGCATGACCCGACTCGTGATAAGCAGTAAGTTTTTTCTCTTCTTCACTCAAGATCATACTCTTCCGCTCAATACCCATCATTACCCTATCCTTTGCATCCTCGAAGTCAACCATATTAACCTTTGACTTCTTTTTCCGAGCTGCCAGAAGCGCCGCTTCATTCACAATATTAGCTATATCGGATCCAACAAGACCCGGTGTTCCCCTGGCTACCGTTTTAAGATCCACATTCTTCGCCATAGGAATATTTTTAGTATGCACTTTGAAGATACCGAGACGCCCCCTTAAATCAGGAATATCAACGATGATCTGTCTATCAAATCGACCCGGTCGCAGTAAGGCAGGATCCAGAACATCAGGACGATTAGTCGCTGCAATGACGATTACACCTTCATTCCCTTCAAATCCGTCCATTTCAACCAGAAGCTGATTCAACGTCTGCTCACGTTCATCATGACCTCCACCCAAACCGGCACCACGATGGCGACCTACTGCGTCTATTTCATCAATAAAAATAATACTGGGAGCTGCCTTCTTTCCCTGGTCATACAAATCCCTTACCCGTGATGCCCCAACACCTACAAACATTTCCACAAAATCAGCTCCACTCAGACTGAAAAATGGGACACCAGCTTCCCCTGCTACCGCTCGCGCCAGAAGCGTTTTACCAGTCCCGGGAGGGCCCAGCAGAAGTGCTCCTTTCGGGATCTTTCCACCAAGTTTTTGAAACTGTTTGGGATTCTTTAAAAATTGTATAATTTCCATCAATTCTGTCTTGGCTTCCTCACAACCTGCCACATCGGTAAAGTTTGTTTTTGGCATATCTGGAGAGAGTAACTTTGCTCGACTCTTACCAAAACTAAAAATTCCTCGACCGCCAACTCCTCCTCCCTGCATTCGCCTCATAAGAAAAATCCAAAAAGCAATCAGTAATAACCACGGTGCCATACTGAATAGATACCCAGACCAGTCTACTTTCTCATTTTTAAAACTGTACTTCAAAAAATATTTATCCCATTCAGCCAGCACAGACTCATCGATATATGGAAGAATAACAACAAAACGATCAAATTTTCCCAATTCCTTACCGTTAACAATGAGATCCATTTCACCTTTAAGTTTGCCATGAAAATTATTCCCCATGATAGTGGCTTCTTCGATGAGATCGTTCTTTAAATATTCCTGATATTCATAGTATTGAATATCAACTTCACCTCTTCCCTTTCTGGTAAACAAGTTTGATAAAAAAATAGCCGCAATTATTATAACAATCCAAATAATAGATGTTTTTCCCGCCTGTTTCCAATTAAAGATTTTTTTATCACCCTTTCGATCAGGCTGCTGAATACCACGTTTCTGAGGTTTGCTACTTCGTCTGGATTGTTTTGTTTTTTTATTCATCGGATAATTATCATAATATTTTTTGAGATTTTCATCAGATTCCTGCTTTAAATAACTCTTTCCATTCAGATGTCTCTGTAAACTCCTTGTTCTTTAACTATTGTCTTAGCCTTAGCTCGGCAATTAATTTGTTATTTATTTCCTCCATCATCCTGGTTAAAGACGTAAATACCCTTTAAGTTTCTCTTTTTTTGATTGTAATCCAAACCATATCCAACAACATAATCCGAGGGAATCTCAAAACCAATGTAATCTATATTAAAATTTAGCTGAGCTACTTCTTTTTTAAAAAGTAAAGTTACTATTGACAGAGAGGATGGATGCGCCCCCTCCAATCTCTCTTTGAAAAATTTCATCGTGAGTCCTGTGTCCACAATGTCCTCAACAATGATTACATCTCGCTCTGTGATATCAGCTGAAATGTCTTTAAGAAGGTGAACAGTCCCACCTGAACGAGTCCCGGTGTAACTGTGTAACTTAATAAAATCGACTTCACAATCAATGGAGAGTTCCCTAACCAAATCTGCCATAAATATAAACGATCCGTTGAGTACACCAATCAGTATCGGTGTTTTCCCTGTGTAATCTGAAGATATTTCTTCCGCAAGTTGTTTGACTTTTGTTTCTATTTCCTTTTCTGAAATCAGTAATTTCATAATCTACTCACCTCACTGTGTTGTTATTTTTCCAAATTATGCGAGCTATTACCTGTGTTTCCGATGACACTTTGAAACGGTCATCCAGAGTAACCCCACATAACCATACGATATCCCTTCCTGCAGTAAGAACATATTGCTCCTGTTTCGTAAAGCGGTCAATTTTTTTATCAATTAATATGTCGCTTACCTTTTTAAAACCTGTCATTCCCAATGGTTTCATCCTGTCACCCGGTCTCCATCGTCGAAGGTTTAATTTCTTATCTCTCAATTTAGATATATCAATGTATTCAATATTTGGATCTATATTGAATTCCGGATAATTATTCAGCCTGTCAATCGTAAAGGTGTGATCGTCGACATCAATCTTCGTATGTTGTTTAAGAAAAAAGGGAAATTTTTCCTCCCTACCTGAAATGTCGACTTCTTCTTTATGAAGCAATAATCTGTTTCTATCCATCAATAGGGTCCAGTAATTAGGAAGTGTTAATTTTTCCCCAGTTGTGGCACTTTCCAGAAAATTACTTAATTCATCCCAGATGTGCCGACGCCAACTACTGGTTCCTTCAGTATCGGTTACAAGATCAAATATAAGCCGTTTTTGAATCAACATGGGTTCCTTTTCCAACCGATTGATATCAATTGCAAATCTGTTAAAATCCGTCTCAACTATCAGTTCTTTCCGTAGTTTACCCACATCTGCAGAAATCACTTCATCCATTTCTTCAGCGATTTCCGGAAGGTGGCTCATTGTACCTGCAAGATTCGGATTTAATTCCTTTAATAGTGGAATTACTCTATGTCGCAGATAATTCCTGGGAATCGATAAGTCTCTATTTGACAAATCGTCACGATAGGAAAGATTATTATCTTCTGCATATTTGACGATCTCTTTTCTGGAAAAAGGTAATAGAGGTCGGATAATCTTTCCATTTTTTAACCGAATTCCCATCAAACCCTGAATCCCTGATCCCTCAATAATTCTCAGGAGAATCGTTTCCACCTGATCATCAGTATGATGTCCCGTGGCGATCCAATCATAATTCTTTTTATCAGAAAGGTCGGTTAAGAAAGCATATCTTTCACGACGGGCGAAAGCTTCCCAGCTTTCTCTGGACTCCACTTGTTGATTTTTTAATGAACATGTAAAAACACGTAGTCCATACTTCTTAGCGAGGGAAACTGTGAATGATTCATCCTTATCAGAAGCCAGACCCCGGATTTTATGATTAAAATGAGCAACAGTTAGAGTCAAGTCATATGAATCTTGCAAATTCACCAATAAATCCAGGAGAACAACAGAATCTACTCCGCCAGATACCGCAACAAGTCCACGGCTTGAACGAGAAATCAATCCTGTGGTCTCGTTGTGCTGATTAAACAATTCAAGAAGGGATTTCTCCTTTGTCTTAATCACCATAGTAGAATTTAAGAAAAAATGGAATGAAAATAATGGTTAGATATTCAACGTACTTTTGATACCACTTCCGCCACTCCTTTTGCATCATGCATGATGAAAAAATGGATGCAAGGTACTTGGGCATCAATCAGTTCCTGACACTGCTTTAACGCCCAGTCCACCCCAATTTTACGTATATCTTTCGGATTAGCATCCATCACCTTTCTGGTAAGGGCTTCGGGTATTTGAACATGAAAAGTCTTTGGCAGTAAAGAAAGGTGGCTTTTACGTGTAATAATTTTTATTCCAGCTATTAGAGGTACGGAAATTCCTGCCTTTCGTGCCCTATCCACAAACCTGAAGTAAGCACTGTTGTCAAAGAACATCTGCGTTACGATATAATGAGCGCCCGCTAATATCTTATTTTTTAAAAATTGAATATCCCTATCCCAGTTAGGCGACTCAATATGTTTTTCGGGATAACCACCAACACCAATACAGAAATTGGTTGGACTCGCATCTTCAAGTTCCTCGAGATAAATACCTCTATTCATATTTACAGTCTGTTCTACAAGTTGATTGGCATATTGGTTACGAGCTTTTTCATCACGGCTATATTTCCCTCTCCCGGTATCATCTCCCGTTACTGCCAGAACATTATGAATACCAAGATAATTAAGCTCAATGAGGGCATCTTCGGTTTCTTCACAGGTAAATCCCCTGCAGAGGAGATGGGGGATTGCCTCAATATTGTAGCGATTTTTGATGGCAGCACATAACCCAATGGTTCCTGGTCGCTTTCTCTTGGCATGACGGCGATAGAGACCACCCGCCTTTTTTTCATAATAGACTTCCGCTGCCCGACTGGTTATGTCGATAAAGGGGGGGTCTATTGGCAATAATTGGTCAATGAGGCCAAATATCTGCTGGATATTTCCTCCCCGTTTTGGTGGAATGATCTCATAGCTGAAAAGTGTCGAATCTGCTCTTGTTAGGAAATCAATTACTTTCAAAGATTAACAACCTCCTATGCCAAACTATACCTCTTCAAAAAAGAGGTGAGATAAACATTGAATTTTTTCTTCATAAGAATCCGGATAGAGAAAAGACAGGGCAGCAGAAGTACTACTCAACAGTGAATTCCCATCCTGAGGAGTAAAACAGAATCCTACCACTTCCCGTTCATTGTGTACCGCCAGAGTAGAAACAGCCACAACCGTCTGATTTAAAATCCTCCCGTAGTGACCGTGATCCCTACCAAATGAAAATATTGTACCAGATGTGTTTTTTTCAGTTAAAGCGATTAGAGGATTGGCTACAAACCGGTCAATAACATCCTGAAGTGTGACACTCTCTTTCAGTTTAAGATAAAACCAAATCACGTGCATATACTGAGAATTCACCTTCACTGCAGAAGAGAATAGACTAGGTTCCCAATCGATGGTCTGAAACAGTTGGACAGCATCTCTTGCATGGTGAGTTCCAAAACCTTCAGTACTGTGTTTTCCAACCTCAGGAGCAGCGATGAATGAACCTGCCTGGCTGATATCGGTAGCCCTGCGGATACAGACAAACTTTCCTTCCTCAAGAACATCCGCACTATTATGTCGTCCAATAGTATTGGTTAAGGATGCGATATTGTGGGTATTACACGACACAACCTGAACAAACTGAGGTTTATTCTCCTTAAGCGCAATATCATTGATACCCCGTGCATACTTCATACCAAAACCGTGCTCACTACCCTGAGCAAGGAATCCTTTAACACGATTGGTAAATTTTTCATAGTATCTATGTTTATTCTGGTGACCAATTCCTTTAGGAGTGCAGTCAATGACAACAGCAGCTCTTTCAATGGCCTCTTCCGCTCCAAACTGGGGCTTATGTCCAATATTCTCGAACTCCTTCCATCTTTCCTTATAGACAGAGAGCAGAGCACCTCGTCTAATTAAATCATTTACCTTTGCTCGCTCGTATGTAAGGGGAGAATTTTTATGAAAGCTGACTTCATCAATTCCTAATTCCTGCCTGTAGTCACATAAAAGGCCGATAAGAGGTTCACCAATGGTTCCTGTTCCGATTACGTGAACAATATTTTTATTATTACTCATGAACTTACCTCACTTACTCAATTTATCTTATCTTCAGTGTTATCATTAAATTTTTGTTTAACAAACCACAAATGTTACTCAAATGATATAAATTCGAAAATTGTGCGTGAAATTTACGAAATCTTCAATATCACTTACTTTATTTTTTTACTACCAAGAGAGAAAACAGCAGATTGAATCACGGATATTATCAATATTTCTAAGCATAAGCATGCAAACCACCAAAAAAGTAATTTCCATAAAATGTGATGAATATCATAATCGTTCCAATAATTGAAAGGATAGCCAACCGTCCTCCTCGCCAATCTCTCTGGTGTCGAGCGTGCAACACAGCCGAGTAGAAAAACCAAACTAAGAGTGACCCCACTTCCTTTGGGTCCCAACTCCAAAAGGAACCCCACGCCTGTTCCGCCCAGATAGCTCCCGCAAACAGGGCTCCAACAGTGTAGAGAGGATATCCCAATGATACAGCTCGATAATTGATTTCATTGATTAGAGTCATTTTGCCAGAAATTTTATTGATCACAGGTCCAGAAAATTTATAAATCAGGTGGTAGAACAGAGGAAAAAGAAGAAGAGATAAAATGTATACAGAACCTATAAATTCAAAGAAGCGCCAGATACTCCCCATATGTCTTTGGGGGGTAATAAAAATAATTTTGTTGTGAGCTAAAATTCCCACTAACAAACTTGAAAGGACAAAAGTTAGAATAAAAATAGCAAATAGAACACCACCAAATCCTTGAGAAGTTTGATTGATTCGTTTTTTATATAAGTATGCCAATAATGAGATCATTGGAACTAATAGAACTCCAAGAACAATCACAAGTTGCCCCAGGAGTGTCCTGGCATTCATATAAGCAACTCTTGATTCAAATACCTGATTAATGCCGAAAGCAGTGTGATGGGGAGTAAAATTGAATATTTTCAATATCAAAAAGACAACTACTGGAATATAAACCATACAAAGAACAGCTAGAGAAAACAACTGCCTTTTTTGTTCTTTTATTTGGGAGGAATAATTATGGTCCTTTAAAAGGTAGAGTAAACTTATAGTTCCGGCAACAACAAAAGCTCCCGAACCAAGAGCAGCCAAAGAAATGTGGATTGTCAACCAGTTACTCTGAAGGGCAGGCATCAGATTTTCATTGGGCGTTTTGTCTAGAAGAGCTGCTGCAGCATTTAGCATGATGATGATTGGTGATAAAACAATTCCCACAAGGTGGCTTCTGTACCGCAAAACTACATACAACATAATGGCAACACCAGCCCAGGACATCAACATTAGATGCTCAAACATATTTTGAAATCGGATTGCACCCACGAGATACCACTTGACGATAAAAGCCATTGTCTGTAGAGCCAATCCAATAAAAAAAAGGGGGATTCCAACCTTGGTGACTGCTTCCTTCTTCGACGAAAAATAGAGGGCATAACATACAAAGCCGGCTAAATAAAAAATGAAAGTGTACCAGAAAAGGTTTTGATAGAGTGTTTCTGTCATTCTATCCTCCGAATATTAATATTTGCAGTTTGAATAGAAAATTTTCCACTATCCTTTTCCTGAAAACCGTAATAATTCAAAAATTCAACGAAAAACCTCTGTCCTTCTTTTAATGAATGAAATCCGGACTTGTTTAAAAAACAAATTTGATAATGTTGATATTCATCATTTTTATAGAAGTTTATTTTTATTGCTGGATTTTCCTCACTATTAGAAATCGATTCAATCTTTCCACTTCCCATCGGCTGAGAAAGCACACAGTGTGGCTCGAACTGCACGATTTTTAAACGCCACCTTTCGTCAATGTCAACCATCTCGTTGAATGCCACCTGAATATCTTCACGAACCATTTTAAAAGAGATTTCTTTCGTAGCAGGAACTTTCCCCAATTGACTACCTCCTTCACTATTAGCTGTGAATTCATCTTTTAAAGCAATTATCCCCAGCAGGATAACAAGCAGAATGGCAAAGAACACAATTAAGCGATTTTTTCGATTCACTTCGAAATACTCCCAATTATTCTTTCTAATTCTCGGTTAAAAGCTATTTTATTTTTTGAAGGTTTTCCAGTTAGAAATACAGACTTTCTCTCGAAGGCAACCCAGATATCCCGGCGCCAGAACAAAAATGATATTATGAGCCCTAGAAATCCCGCAACCATTCCAGTAAAAATCATGGATTTTCCTTTACTAATTTTTAAACTTAATCCGGTTAACCAATTCTTTTCATTTTTCCCAATTTCCTGTTTTGTTTTGATTTTTTGTAATAGGTTTTTTCTATTCGGAATGTTCCGGAAAAATTCCTCAACCAGTGGTTTATAATCGGATTGGTGAATGGTGCACTGTTTGTATACTAATGGATTGTTTACCGTAATTTCATGGTTCCTAATTTTTTTACCATTTTTATCAAACACCTTAACATATGACCTAAAATCGGAGATACGAGGACCTTTCCCGGCATCATAATACCTCACCCTGAAACTATCGACAGTTACGGTGATGACTTCATTTTCTGATATGTGAATTCTCCACGAAAAAAAATCCGGGTACTCACTGAAAATTTTCCCTTGCTGATGTTCTTCAGCAACTAAATATTTAAATTCTTCTCTGCTTGTCATTGTGTAGATAATACCACCAATGACAATAATCAATATTCCAATATGGGTGATAATAGATCCAAGTCTACTAATTTTAAATTTTGATGCTGAGATGAGTTTTTCCTGCCCATCTGCCCTTTCTTTTATCCTGTAAAGATGTTTTTTCAAAACCGATTTTACTTTTGAATATCCATTTTCATCCTTTATCTTAATTTGATGATAGTTTTTTGTTAACTTGATTTGATTGATGGTTTTGAAATTGAAGTGTTTCACCGTTTTAACAACTGGAACAATATTTTTAAGGACACATGAAAGAAGTGACACAATTAGAAGTCCTAGAAGAATAGAATACCACCACGAGGAATAGGGAGAGTGCTGTTGAATTAACTTGTAGAAAAAGGAAGCTTTACCAAAAAAATCTGGGTATTCATTCATTAACATAGACAACAGAGACATCGTACCAAGAATAATCAATAATACAATGGCAAATTTCATTGAAACCAGAAGGTTCCAAATACTATTCCAAATACTCTTTTTACTATACACTTTCTCGGAGATATTATTCAATTTTTCTTGGTCTCGGATTATTTCAGGAGATTACTCTCGATTTTTTTTACGATACCAGATAAGTCCGGTGCCTGACGGGCCTGACCGGCCTTTGACGGATCAGTCGGGAGCCTGACCGATATGTATGGAACTGAAAATCCAGTATTGATATTAAAACAGTGTAGTTTCCTGCCATTCACCAAACACCGATTTCATTGTATCCACAATTTCTCCCAATGTGGCATAGACTCTGGCAGCGTGAATTAGAGGAGGCATAATGTTATCACCAGTTTCGCATGTTTTCTTGACCTTGAGCAATGCTTTTTCCACAACTGAATTTTCTCTCTGTTTTCTCAATTCCTGAAGGTGTTTTATTTGATTTTCCTCAACTTTTTTGCTTATCTCCAAAATGGGAATTTCTATCTTCTCGTCGGTGTGGGTAAATTCATTTACCCCAACAACAATCCGATTTTTATCATCAACTTTTCGCTGGTATTCTGAAGCGGCACGAGCAATTTCCCGCTGAAAAAAGCCAGCTTCGATGGCAGGAACAACTCCACCCATATTTTCGATCCGACTGAAATACGTTTCCGCTTCTTCCTCTAACTGATCTGTCAAACTCTCAACATACCAGGATCCTCCCATAGGATCAATCACATTTGCCACTCCGGTTTCATAAGCAATGAGTTGTTGGGTTCGTAGAGCAATTTCCACAGCTTTTTCCGTTGGTAGCGCCCAGGTTTCATCCATTGAATTGGTATGCAGAGACTGAGTCCCACCAAGTACAGCAGCCATAGCTTGGAAGGCAGTACGGGCAATATTATTCTCAGGCTGTTGAGCAGTTAAGGTACAACCAGCAGTTTGGGTATGGAATCGAAGTTTCCATGATCGTGGGTTTTTAGCACCATACTTTTCCTTCATATGTCGTGCCCAAATTCGCCGGGCAGCCCTGTACTTTGCAATTTCTTCAAAAAAATCAAGATGAGAATTAAAAAAGAAGGAAAGTCGTGGAGCAAAATCATCCACATCCATGCCAGCCTTCATACCATATTCAACATAAGTAAATCCATCTGCCAGGGTAAAGGCTAATTCCTGACCGGCTGTGGAACCTGCTTCACGAATGTGGTACCCACTTATGGAGATGGTGTTGTATTTTGGTATATTTTCCGTGCAAAATTTCATCATATCCGTAATCAGTCGCATATGAGGTTCCGGAGGAAAAATCCACTCCTTTTGAGCAATAAATTCCTTTAAAATATCATTCTGAAGTGTCCCCTGCAGTTTAATCAAAGGTACCCCCTGTTTCTCAGCTACCGCAATATAAAAAGCCAGTAAAATGACAGCAGGACCATTAATCGTCTGGGATACAGAAATTTTACCCAGATCAATCCCATCGAATAAAATTTCCATATCTCTCAAGGAAGGAACGCTTACACCGCATTTCCCCGCTTCACCAAGAGAAAAAGCATGATTGGGATCATATCCCATTAGAGTAGGCATATCGTATGCTACCGATAATCCAGTTTGTCCACTCTTTAATAAAAAATGGTACCGCTCATTGGTCTCCCTGGGAGTACCAAAACCCGAAAATTGTCGCATTGTCCATAATTTACCACGGTACATATTGGCGTGAACACCCCGTGTATATGGATACTGACTTGGAAAACCTAATTTCTCAAGATACCCCTCATCCGGTGCTTCAGGATAATATAAAAGCTCATTCGGTTTTCCGCTGACCGTATCAAAATTGTAATGACGGATTGAGGATTCTGAAACCTCCTTCTGCCACTTTTTTTTCTGTTCTTCAAACAGGTTTAATTGATTTTCCATAGATAATCTCATATATCATTTATTTTTGGTTAACTTCCTATCAGTC
>JACNLN010000149.1:2661-24375 GCA_014381485.1 Fidelibacterota bacterium | reverse complement strand
CCGATAGGAAAGAGGAAAAACTAATCTCATCAAAAACAATCACACTCCTGATTCTGTCAAAGACAGGTTTACCCTTTTCATGCAATTTATCCCAATTCCACAAGAATCTCTTTTACTTTTTCTCCAATATGTGGAGAAGTCAGACCAAGCTGATCGAGTAACGTATCCCGACTACCGTGTTCAATAAATTTATCTGGAATTCCTAAACTATGAACACATCCAGAAAAACCGCGTTCATTCAGCCGGGACAGCACGGAGGATCCGAAACCACCATAAAGAGTCCCCTCTTCTATAGTAAGGACTGCCTTGAAATTTTTTAGGATGAATTGAAGGATTTCTTCATCCATTGGTTTGATGAAACGGGCATTAATCACTGCTGGTTTTTGTCCCGCAATTGCGGGATCCAATTCATCCACTGCCCTCAATGCAGCTTCCACCATACTTCCTACTGCTAATATGGCGAGATTGTCACCCTCACGAAGCAACTCCCAGGAACCTATCTCGATGAGATTGGAATCACCGTTCCCATCAAAACGAATGCTAGTGGCTTTTGGATATCGAACGACGAACGGTCCCCGGCATCGTTCAAGAGCAGTGAAGAGCAAATTGCGTAATTCATTTCCATCTCTGGGAGCTGAAATTGTGAGTCCGGGTATAGTCTGAAGTAAAGAGATATCGAACACTCCATTATGAGTAGGACCATCTGGCCCAACAATACCTGCCCGATCGAGAGCAAAGATGACGGGTAATTTTTGCAGGGCTACGTCGTGAAAGACCATATCATAAGCCCTCTGGAAAAAAGTAGAATAAATGGCCACAATGGGTCGCAAACCAGATGCGGCGAGACCTCCAGAAAAGGTAACTGCGTGCCCTTCAGCAATCCCGCTGTCGTAAAATCGGTCGGGATATTTCTTAGCAAATTCTACAAGACCTGTCCCTTCCCGCATGGCAGCTACCACAGCATAGATGGTGTCATCTTTTTCAGCAAGCTCACAAGCAACTTTCCCAAATACTTCGCTGTAAGCTGGTGCTGTTTCTTTCTTTTTCCCACCCCCCGGACTTTTATCAGGAATGCTGTAATACTTCAGAGGATCTGCTTCTATCTCAGGTTTCCCGATTCCTTTCCGAGTCAAAACGTGGACTACTGCAGGGTAGTGGAAATCTTTGAGATTTTCAAATGTCTCTATCATCTCCTCCAGATTATGTCCCTCAATAGGTCCAAAATAACGAATTCCCAATTCCTCAAAAATCATCCCCGGCACGATAAAACTTTTCAGTCCTTCCTGTAATGTGTGAAGAAATCTACGGATGGTTCTTGACCCTCTGGGTAGCCTCCCTGTAAGCTTCCATATCTCATCTCGTACTCGGTTATAGAGAGGATTTGTCACCACTCTTGTCAGGTATCGAGATATTGCTCCTACTGTGGGAGAGATGGACATCTGGTTGTCATTTAGGACAATTAACAGTTGATTTTTAAGATTGGAAGCATTATTCAAACCCTCGAAGGACAGCCCCCCTGTTAAGGCTCCATCTCCAATAATAGCAACCACTCGATGCTTTTCCCCCTTGATATCCCGAGCTTTTGCCATTCCCAGTGCCACAGAAATAGAAGTACTGGCATGACCGGCGTCAAATACATCATACTCGCTCTCACAACTTCTCGGGAAACCACTGATTCCACCATACTTTCGTAATGTTGGAAATTCATCCCGCCGTCCGGTTATGATTTTGTGAGCGTAAGTTTGGTGACCTACATCCCAGATTAACAGGTCATTGGGTGTTTCAAATACCCTGTGTAAAGCCACAGTTAAATCCACCACCCCTAAGGGCGATGATAGATGCCCCCCCTTATTTTCCACCACCTCAATAATATATCTCCGCAACTCTTCACAGACCAATTTCAGCTCTGACATTGACATCCGTCGGAGATCAGCTGGGGAATCCACACGATGTAAAATTTTAAAATCAGTTTGCATTGGTCAGGCGCCCGACTGATAGACAGGACCTTTTATCAAATTTATTAACATTTGGTGTACCACAGTGCTACTGGACAGTTCAGGATGAAATGTCGTGGCTAAATGAATTCCTTCTCTGACAAATACAGGGTCACCATTGAGAGAAGCCAGAACCTTCACATTCTTACCGACCTTAAGAACACGAGGAGCACGAATAAATACTCCTGAGATAGTTTCTTTATTCCCATTTACCATCACATCAATAGAGTGAGTGAAAGAATCTACCTGCCTTCCGTATGCGTTCCGTATAACTTCCATATCAATAAGGGATAACGTTTCCAGTTTTGGATCATTAGCCTTTTTTGCCATAAGAATCATTCCTGCACAAGTTCCAAATATTGGTCTTGATTCAGAAAACTTTACTATTTTATCCCGGATATGGATAAAATCCATCAGTTTCATAATAGTCGTCGATTCACCACCGGGAATAATCAACGCTTGGCAACGATCAAGTTCGTTAGGATATCGTACATTTATTGAGTTGACACCCAGACGATTTAACAACCGGGAGTGCTTCTTGTATGCCCCCTGCAGTCCGAGAACTCCAATAGTTAACACTACCAACCTCGGTCTTGTAGTCTTTGTTCCACAGGGATTTCAGACATATCAAGTCCCTTCATTGCTTCCTTCAACCCATAAGATACCTCTCCAATTTTTTCGGGATCATCGTAGTATGTAACAGCAGCAACGATGGCTTTCGCTCTTTCTGAGGGATCTTCTGACTTAAAAATACCAGAACCAACAAAGACACTCTCTGCACCAAGTTGCATCATCAGGGAAGCGTCAGCGGGTGTTGCCACACCGCCAGCTGCAAAATTCGGAACGGGAAGTTTTCCAAGCTTTGCTACCTGTTTCACCAGGGTGTAGGGTGCTCCAAGTTCTTTGGATTTTGCCATCAATACTTCATCATCTAATGTCGTGAGCTCCTTAATCCCTGATTGTACCAGTCGCATATGTCGAACTGCTTCGACGATATTCCCGCTACCAGCTTCACCCTTTGTCCTGATAAGAGCAGCCCCCTCACCAATCCGCCGGAGTGCCTCACCCAGATCCCTGCACCCACAAACAAAGGGGACTTTGAATGAATGCTTGTTTATGTGATTTTTCTCATCGGCTGGGGTTAACACTTCACTTTCATCAATAAAGTCAACGCCAAGAGCTTCCAGTATCTGTGCTTCAGCAAAATGACCAATCCGGCACTTTGCCATTACAGGAATAGAAACCATTTTCTGAATTTCCTTGATCATCTTGGGATCTGACATTCGAGCGATTCCCCCTTCCTCACGAATATCAGCAGGAATTCGCTCAAGAGCCATCACAGCTACAGCGCCACCATCTTCTGCTATTTTCGCCTGCTCAGATGTAGTCACATCCATAATCACCCCGCCCTTGAGCATCTCCGCCAGCCCCACCTTGACTTCAAAGGATCCTTTCTTCATTCTTATACCTCCGCAATAGATTTTGAAATTTCTTCAATTTTAAATTTTACTTCCTCAATTAAATAATCAGGAGTTGATGAACCAGCGGAAATGCCAACTTTTTCAATCCCGTTAAACCACGCAGGATCAATATCCTTGACTGAATTTACCTGATACGTTTTTGGATTAATCTCCCGAGAAAGTTGAGTCAACCGCTTGGAATTTGCACTTATAAAAGATCCGATAATAATCATCAGGTCACTTTTCGAAGCTAATTGTTTAATTTGCTCTTGATTGCGTTTGGTCGGAAAACAGATGGTATTTACAACCTGAAGATCAAACACTTTTGTGATCAATACATCAATAATCACCTGGACATTTTCGATTGTCTGAGTAGATTGACACACAACACCAGCTCGTTTCATTTTTGGAAGCTGCTGAGCCTCCTCAGGAGTTGCCACAACAATTGAATCCTTCACCTGACTGGCAATTCCTGATACTTCATCGTGTCCGTGATCCCCGATAATGATAACGTGCCTATCGTTGGCTTCAAGCTTTTTTACCTCATCATGAATTTCCCGAACTAAGGGACAAGTGGCATCAATAATATTCATCTCTTTTTGTTGTGCCTTTCTCCATAAAGAGTCGGTGGTTCCATGAGCACGGAAAAGCACGGGGCATTCTTTCGGAATATCATCGAGGACTTCCACAACCTTTGCTCCAGCATCTTCCAAGTCTTTTATCACACTCTCATTATGAACTATGTGACCTAACATATATACATCACCATATTCATCAGCCGCTTTGAATGCAAGGTTTACTGCATTTCGAACGCCAAAACAGTATCCAGCATCTTCCACAATCACAATCTTCATTTCAAAGATCCATTACTTATTTGACTTTTGATAACCCTCACTGTTTTTGATACTACATATTCAACCGCCTGGTCAAGGGGAAGTTCCACCGTGGCACCAGCTGCAAAATCATGACCGCCACCACCCAATTCTCGAGCAAGATCACCTATCCTAACCTTACCTTTCGATCGGTAGTTAACTCGACACTGATTAGAACCCACCTCATTTATCATCAATACCACTTCAACACCATGAATGGTTCTTACATAATCACTAAACCCAGAGATTTCATCATACGTAGCATGTGAAGACTTCACCATCTTTTTAGTTATCACAAACCATGCTAGTTTACCATTACAGTCCAGTTGAACAGTCGCAAGGGCAGATGCTAATAACCGAATTCGTTTGATAGAACCTGATTCATAAACATTTTGATAAATTTCGTAAGGATTAACCCCTAAGGCAATTAATTCACCAGCCATTTTGTGCGCTTCTGCATTGGTGTTATTGAATCTGAACGACCCCGTATCAGTCATCAATGCAGTATAAAGACCTTTAACAACATCACGGGTGAAAACTTTATTATATTCGGATGATGGCATAGCATATTTTAGGTAATTATAAACAAGCACACCAGTTGCTGATGCAGAAATATCATGAATGAAGTATGTAAAACCATTGGGGATGGGGTGCGGATGATGATCGAAGGACAAAGTTGGAGTATTCATAAGTTTTAAATCTTTCCCTAACTGGTTCAAACGACTATAATCTCCAACATCAAAAATAATCGCAAGGTCGGCATTCATCACCCAACTTGAGTGAATTAAACTATCATAAATTTCAAATTTTACATTCTCACTTAAAAATTCATATTCATGAGAAAGAGAGGAGGGATTGAGAATTCGACATTCTTTCTGTTGTCCCAGCAAATAATGATAGAATGCTACCTGTGATCCCACACCATCCCCATCGGGATTAACGTGGGTTGTGAGCACAATCTGTTGAGCTTCAGAAATAATGCCGTGAATCACATCCCATTTTCTATCTAATTGAGTATTCATTTTTATCTTCAAAACTCAAAAATTCAATGTTTTTATAACCAAATAGTTTAAGTTAAAACTTTAGTCTTTTTCAAGTATTACCCTGACTTTTCAACACTCCATTTTTTTGAACAAATATAACTCATGTTTCGCACTTGAGTAGCCCAGTCCTTCAGGGCTGGGGCTAGTAAGGAAAAAATATCCTACGTCGTTCACGACGTTATTATCGTACTTTTATACTGTCTATAAGGAGAAGGGCGTGAACGCCCTAGATGTTTTTCATCATAATTATCCCAGCCCTGAAGGACTGGGCTATTGATTAATTGACAAAATAACATCAACTTACGGTATGCGAAACTTGATATATAATATTTCGTAAACAAATTCTCATGTTGTTTGAACTATCGTAGAAGGCAAAAATAATTGATGAGTAAATATTGTTTCTAGCCTAAAAAATTCATCAACGCAGAGACGCAAAGGTGCAATATGTCTAATATCAATAAGATAGCTAAGCATCGGTGTTAAAAAAATTCTCATTATTTTGGAAGCCTATATTTCTTTATCATATTATTTCTATGTGACTTTGCGCCATTGCGTTAAAAGCTGGTGAATAGATCAGGCTAATACTCTTTTGTAATTTATAGTGGTGAATTTAAAAAAAATATTTATACGTCGCGTTATGTTCCAAAAATCTCATATTTTCATATTTTCCTAAGAAAATGGATAAATATATGACTCAAAATGATAGTACCTACCTAAATATTACGAACAAAATGTTTCCCGCTTAACTGACTTATAGATCCCTTTAGCTCCATTGACAAAAGAATTGTCAGTGCCTTGGAAGGATCCATACTGGTCTGTTGGAGAATATCGTCAATATGTTTTGGTTCATCAGAAAGAAGATTGTAAATACCCCTTTCCTCCCTGCTGAGATCCAGCTTTATCTCCTTTTGTACCGGTCGTTTTGGGTGTCGAAGTTGATTTTTCAATGCATCCAGAATTTGATCAACATCGTGTACTGGAATGGCACCATGTCGAATAAGTCTAAGACAGCCAATACTGTTTTTATCTGTCAACCTGCCTGGTACAGCAAACACATCTCTATTCTGATCCACCGCGTTAAATGCAGTTAAAAGAGCACCACTACGATTTCCAGCTTCCACAACGATGGTAGCGTGACTCATTCCACTGATAATTCGGTTTCGTTGAGGGAAATTTACAGCCTCCGGTTTTGTTCCAAATGGGAATTCTGAAATAAAAACGCCATTTTCGCTAAATAAGGGTACCATTTTCTTATTGACATCTGGATATATGATGTCAAGCCCATTCCCCATCACTGCTATAGTTCTGCCCCCCACTCTCAAAGCGGACTGGTGAGCAATACCATCCACCCCTTTTGCAAAACCACTAACAATTGTAATACCAGATTTTGCCAGTCCTTCCGCAAGTCTTTGAGCAATATTTCTACCATATGGTGTAGGCATCCGGGTACCAACGATAGCTATTGAATCAATATCATTCTCTATAAAAGTGCCTTTTATAAAAAGTATCACAGGGGGATCATAAATCTTTTTCAATAAAAAAGGATATTCATCGTCCCAGAAAGTAATAATGGTAACCCCCAGACTTTCTCCCTTTTTAATCTGTTCATTAACAAAAGAGTTGGGTTTATAATTAAGAATTTTTTCCGCTATCTTCATATTGATGCCATCGATCCGGCACAATTCATGAACAGATGACTTAAAGACATAAGCTGGATCTTTAAACACCCTCATCAGGGAACGGATCCGCATATGACCCAACCCATCAATACAGGTCAAATGTATAAGAGATTTTAGACTATCGGTGGTCATCTATAAATAAAGAGAGATTTTTTATTAAATTATCCAGACCAAACCCTGTTACCGATGAAATAGCAACTACCTCAATGCCTTGAATCACGTCGGGTACTTCAGTATTACTGCGGTCAATAAGATCCATTTTTGTCAGAATTATGATTTTGGGCTTTCTTTGTAGATTTTCACTGTATTCCTGGAGTTCTTGTTTCAGCGTCTTGAAATCTTTATCCCAACTCTCCTTGCTTACGTCAATCAGGAGAGCTATCAGCGATGTTCGTTCAATGTGCTTTAAGAATCGATGTCCCAGACCTTTCCCTGAACTTGCCCCTTCGATCAATCCCGGAATATCTGCCATTACAAACGATTTAAATTCACCATATTTCACAATTCCGAGATGAGGTTGCAGAGTGGTAAACGGATAATCAGCAATTTTAGGTCTAGCGGAAGACAGTCTGGATAAAAGTGTCGATTTCCCAGCATTGGGTAAGCCCACCAACCCCACATCAGCAAGCAATTTTAACTCAATTTCATAAACAAATTCTTCCCCAACTTTCCCTGGCTCAGCATAATGAGGTGTCTGACGGGTAGATGTTGCAAATTCACAATTACCTTTCCCACCTTTCCCTCCCCTCGCCGCTACAAATTGATCTCCAGAGTTAGATAAATCTGCCTGAATTTCCTCCTCACCCTCAAGACGACAAACAGTTCCCAATGGAACCTGAATATTGATATCCTTTCCATCTTTGCCGGTTTTTTTTGCTCCTGAACCATCGCGTCCATTATCCGCTCGATAAAGCTTATGATATTTTATATCCTGTAGGGTGTTAAGTTGAGGATTTACATCGAAAATGACGTGTCCCCCTCGACCACCGCTACCACCATCAGGACCCCCTTTCGGTATATACTTCTCACGCCGGAAGCTAACACAACCATTACCACCCCGACCAGCAATCACCTTAATCTTTGCGTAATCAACAAACAAAAATTTTATCTTCTGAGAATTTAAATTTGTTCAATTTATATCTTCAAAATCAAATTGGTTATGAGATAGGTTGATAGTTTGGAATGTTTCAGATCTAGATTGAAATAAAAACTGCATATGGAACTATTTTCCCCGTGTTCGATCACTGATTCACAAATAAAAAGGGGAGAGTATGTTTTCCCCCGTACAAACATCACTTGAGCCTATTGGTCTATATTTTGTTTACTGGTAGGATCGCCATTTTTTCTCAATGTCCGAATCCATAACAGTTTCCATAAGATAATCGCAGAAATCTCTACCGGTGGCGCCTGTATCCCTTCCGGTCATGACGTATTTCCTCTCATACTGACCGGTAATGTCAAGAGCCATCTCAAGTTTCTTTCCCTTATCTGGATACCCGATGTGATTTAAAAGCATCGCCCCAGCACGGATGATACTACTCGGGTCGGCATATTTAGCTCGCCCTTCTCGAACCATCCTGGGAGCTGAGCCGTGAATGGCTTCGAACATAGCATATTTCCTTCCAATGTTGGCTGAACCAGCTGTGCCGACTCCTCCCTGAAATTCAGCCGCTTCATCAGTAAGAATATCTCCATACAGATTTGGTAATGCAACAACCCGGAATTGCGTACGACGTTTGGGATCCACCAGCTTTGCCGTCATTATGTCAATGTACCAATCGTCTACATCGATTGCCGGATATTCTTTAGCGATTTCATATCCTATCTTAAGAAATTTACCGTCTGTAGTTTTGACAACATTTGCTTTGGTTACAAGTGTCAGCTTATTAATCTTGTTCTTGCTTGCATACTCAAAAGCAAGACGGATGATTCGTTCCGAGCCTTGAGTTGTTGTAACCGTGAAATCAATTGCCAAATCGTCTGTCACATCAATACCGTTGCTGCCCAATGCATAGGAACCTTCAGTGTTTTCTCGAAAAAAGATCCAGTCAATCCCTTCATTTGGAACTCGGACAGGTCTCACATTTGCGAAGAGGTCTAATTCTTTCCGCATCGCCACATTGGCACTCTCAATATTTGGCCATGGATCTCCCTTTCGTGGAGTGGTGGTCGGACCTTTAAGACTAACATGACACTTCTTTATCTCCTCAAGGACATTATCGGGAATAGCTTTATTTATTTCTGCCCGTTTTTCTATAGTCAAACCCTCTATTTTCCGGAACTCCACTTTGCCAGAGTTGAGTTCATCCTTAAGTATGAACTCCATCACTCGTCTGGCTTCAGCTGCTATGAAAGGTCCAATTCCATCACCACCTATAAAACCAATAATAATGGGCTTCAATTCTGAATAGTTAGTCTGCTCCTCGCCCACCTTCATCCTATCAACACGAGCTATTTGCTGACGAAGCAGGTTACCGAAATGTTCCCTTGCCTTTTCAATGACATGATTTGTCATACTTCTGCCTCCTTAATAATTTTTGAGTCGTATCCTAAAATGTCCTATAGTTCAAAATTTATGAGTTTATTCTCCAAAATAGTTGCTAATTTGAATAATAGGGAGAAAGAATGCATATTTGATAAATCTTCAATATCAATTACCCTCATTCAATTTTGACTAAACCTTTTCGGAGTAGACTCATTTATGAGTCACTATCTTTTTTAGATTCTTTTTTGGTGGATTCACTGGAAGTATCTCGTTCTGATCTGGCAGACTTCCTGACGTAATCCGTGATATAAAATCCTGATCCCTTGAATATCAAGCCAGTACCGCCACTAATAAGACGCTTGACTCTTCCATTGCATAGAGGACACTTTTCCAATAGACTATCACCCATAGCCTGAAAATGCTCAAACCGATGACCACAACTATCACAAATGTAATCGTATGTTGGCATTATTACTCCCGTTTTGCAAATTGTTTCAGAATAGCTAAATAAAAACCTGAAAAATAAGTAGTGAATTTAAATAAAAATTATTTTTTTAGACTAATAATTTCGATATCAATCGTAGGCAACGTAAAAATGAGAGAATTCGAATATTCCACCTTGATTAAGAAATTAAGTTGTAATGTGAAACTTCTGTTTTATCCTTTTCGCAACCATAGGAGTAACAAAACTGTCAATATCTCCCCCTAACTCTGCTACCTCACGTAGAACCGTAGAATTCAAATGAGTGTAACGCCTGTGTGGCATTAAAAACAGAGTGGTGATGTTTTTATTGAGATGGCGATTTATCCACGCCATCTGAAACTCGTATTCAAAATCACTCATATATCTGAGACCCCTCAAAAGAGCGATGGCTCTCTCCGCCGCCGCAAAATCCACTATAAGACCACTTGTAGAAGCTACTTGCACATTATCAAAATCCTTTACAGCATCTTCAATCATTTCTATACGTTCGTCTACACTGAAAAGTGGGTTCTTATCAGCGTTGATGGCAAGAGTGATGATTAGTTCGTCGAATAATTCAATACCACGTTCAATTATGTCAATGTGACCCCTCGTAATAGGATCAAAAGTACCAGGATATACTGCTTTTCTCAATGTTCCCTCCAGAAAATAGATATTTGTGTATCACCATATTCTTTGATTTTTGCTTCCTTATCCCTCCAACCCAATCTTTTCGATGTTTCGATAATTAACACTCCTCCTGATGTCAGACGGTTCATTGCGTTTTCCTTTAACCGGTTGGGATCTGGATTTCTGTAAGGAGGATCTATAAAAATTACATCAAACTGTCCTTTTACCTTTTCAAGATATTGGTAACCATCACTTTTAAAAATTGCAATTCGATCGGTGTGGAATTTCTCTTTATTCCTATGGAGAAGGGACAAAGATCGATTGTCGTTGTCAACAAATGTTACAGACTGTGCCCCCAGACTTAGAGCTTCAAACCCCAGAGAACCTGATCCAGCAAATAGATCAAGTACACGTTTACTATCCATATCCATTAGCATATCAAAAATACTCTTTCTAACACGAGATGAAGTTGGGCGAATTCTCCCACTATTTAGAGTTTTAAGTTTCCTGCCTTTAAACTCTCCTGATAGTATGGATATATTTCTCATTTGACCAAGAATACCTGAAAAATCTGTTATCCTTTGAAGTAAACGGGAGAAGGAGTTGAAGAGGACCCCATTTTAAAATCAGATATTTGAATTATTTTTATTGATTTTCCTTTAAGAGATAAAGCAGATAACGGATCTGACGGAGACACATTACGAGTCTCAATATTTTCCTTGAGTTTGTATTGTTCAGGTGTATACTCTTTGATTTCTAATTGGACTTTGGTTTTTACAACAAAAAACCATAACAAAAACAAAAATATAATAATTGCAATGATAGCGGATACCACATTATCGAAATAAAAACGAGGAGAAGATGTTTCTTCTTCAGATTGTATTACTTTTTTGTTTTTTTGAACAGGTTTTGGTTTTTGATTTCTCTTTTGAAAACCGGGGATACCAAATAAATTAATATCAGGCATATCAAATCCTCCTTATCATCAAACCAAAATGATCAACAAACCAGGAACCCTGACTGCAGTCTGGAACTTCCACATCCTCACATGCCATCTCACTAAATGGAGAAATTATCGTGACAAAATTCATCGTATTGTTATCTCTAATCCAACGTTGTAATTGGGTATCTGTATACTCACCTGCTAAAAATATCCGAAGTTCAGGGGTAGAATTAATATCTTTCCAACAGGACATTAAATCTTGAAGACATTGATTGATGAACTCCAAATCCCCCTTTACATTTGTCGGTACTATTTCCTGACCTGTAATATTAAGTATCGCAATGGAGCTTAATTCACTATTGTTATAAAAATAACCATTGAATTTTTTCCCGGATGGCTCTACAAGTAATATTTTTGCAGTTTTTCCGGTATTTAGAAATGAAACAACGTTACTGAGAGACGACAGGGAAGATTCTAACCAAACAGGTATTCCTCCAAAATTTTCCAGCGCTTCTTTAAAGCTATCCACAACATTTTTATATGTAGCGCAAGATAAGATTCTGTCTTTTTGATCTTCACCAGTTGTTAAATTTTGATAAAACAGCATTTTATCATGCCATAAATCACCTTCTCGCTGACGATGAACCCAATTTAAAAATATTCCCTTTTCCTCAAGTTCAAGATTAGAGTCAACTTCATAAATATGATTATCAATCCACATATCGTCTAACGACAGCAATACTTCTATCTTAGAAGAGGAAAATTCCCGAAAGATTCTCTGAAACAGATGTTCTTGGAGCATAAATTTCAGGTCGGGGGATCGTAAATCAAGGGATTTAAGAGTTGCGGGCAGCTTGAAAGAATCTATCTTACTGACAATAAACCGTTGCTGTGAATCTTCTACTTGAATGTATCGAACCGTGTTGTTTCTAACCGAAATTAAAATCATAAAAGTTAGAATCGAACCCAACTTTTTTCACCACCGTCAATCCAGCCATGGGACTCTGTTTTATAGGAAAAAACCAGGAACTTCTGTTTTTTAAATTCAGTAATTGGGCTTTCAACTTTTATTGTGCCATCCTCAGACACATTTATCCTGTATAGTTCGTCTATCACGGGGCATCGAAACATCGATGAATCAGGTCTGAATGAATCATAATAAGAAATAATCTCAACGTGACTGGATATAACTGTATCAACAACTCCAACAAACAAGGAATCCTTTAGATGGGGACGAATAAGATTTATCCGAATATAGGACGTATCATTTCCCTCTCTTTTCGCATTATATGTTAGCACTGTCAAAACTGTATCACTTAGAGTGTCTTTTCTTGTCATTAAAAAGCCGAAAAGGGTATCATACTCCACAGCAAATTTTCTATTCATATCCGCCTGGTAAGTATCTTCTCCAAGATAAATAGTTTGGTTTCCTAAGAAGGTAGTGTCAGCAACCAAGGAATCCCGAGCTGCATTTACGAGATTCATCGCTTTAAAACCATCTTCCGTTGTTTGTCCTGAAAGATTATGATACAAACTGAGTACATCATAGACATTAACCATTCGAAATCGACTTTCACTACGATCCGCTTCCTCTTCATTCCAGATACTTCTCGGGATATAAATGACAATAACTAATATAATTATTGCAATCAGAATTAATAATTCTAGACTATCCCTTAACCACAATTTATATCGAATTTCACCTTCTTTTTCTTTATCTGTCATACTTCCTCTCTATCAAATGGTAATAAGATCCTGAATTTTCGCCAGAGTCTTTGGACCAATACCTTTAACCTTTACCAGATCTTCAATCTCTTGAAATTTACCATAATCATTACGGTAGATAATAATCCGCTCTGCAATAGCTGGTCCAATCCTTGGTAGTGACATTAACTCCTCTTTGTTAGCTGAATTTAAATTTACTTTAGGAAAAGGAATATCAGAAGAAACTTTATCATCCTCCCCTTCCATTATTTTCACTTCGGTTTTATCAGTTTTTCCAATTGATGATTGTTTCTTCTGGACAATAGCTTCAATTTTATCTGCCGTATTCTTTGCCTTTTCAGTTTGATCAAGTAATTCCAGAAAACCTCTGCTTCGCACCCACCCAATAACCAATCCAATTATAAATGTTGTCAGTAGGAATTTGAGTATTAATTTTTCCTGAGGTGTCATATATGAAACTATCTTCTAATCTTCCTCACCTTAGTTCTACTCGATTTTCCCTCTATAGTTTTCAATTCTTTTAGTAATTCTTTCTGCTTAGAACTCAAAGTTTTAGGAGTCACTACTTGTATTCGTACCAATAAATCCCCCCGATAACTTCCCCTCAAATCAGGAAGACCTTTTTTTCGCATACGCAACACCTGTCCAGATTGAATTCCTGCAGGAATTGTGAGCTTTGCTTTTCCCTCAAGCGTAGGAACCTTGATGATGTCTCCTAGAGCAGATTGGGTAAAGGAAATCTCCAATTCAGTTATAATGTCTGAGCCATTTCGGGTAAAATATTTATGCTCCTTCTCCTCAAAATAAACAATAAGATCACTTGGCTCGGTTCTTTTACCTCCCCTGTTACCTTCTCCTCTCAAAGTCAAATAGTTTCCGGTTGATACTCCTGGAGGTGCCTTGATACGAATTTCTGCGCTTTTTTTAACAGAACCGCTACCATGACAGTATCGACACGGATTGGTAATAATTTCTCCTGCGCCATCACACTGATTACAGGGAACAACGGTGATTGACTGTCCAAAAAACGATCGGGAAATTTGTCGCACTTGCCCCGACCCCTTACATGTGGGACACTGAGAAGGGTTTGTCCCGGGTTGTGCTCCTGAACCGTTGCAATGATCACACATTTCCAAACGCTTCACCTTGATTGTCTTGGTTACACCAGTGGCAATATCTTCCAAATCCAAAGGCATAGTAATCCTAAGATCACTCCTCCTCTGTCTGCGTCTGGCTTGTTGCCTACCAATACCAAAAATATCTTCAAAAGGACTGCTACCACCGAAAATATCCCCAAACTGCTGAAAAATATCCTCCATCGTCATATGAAAACCTTCAAATCCCGGTGTGCCTGTATCTCCCATTCCAACTCCTGCATGGCCAAATTGATTGTACCTGGATCGCTTTTGATCATCACTTAGTACTGAATAAGCTTCTGCTGCTTCTTTGAATTTTTGCTCAGAATCCTTATTGCCTGGATTCCTGTCAGGGTGATATTTCATTGCCAGTTTTCGGTATGCACGTTTTATATCACTACTGGAAGCATCCCGGTCTACACCAAGTATTTCGTAATAATCCCGATTCACTTGTTCACAACCACCTTTGCATGACGAATTATTCTATCCCTGAAACGGTAACCCTTATCAATTTCCTCGATAACCTCTTTTTCACCATGGTCCTTTGATTCCTGAACCAATACAGCATCATGAAGCTCCGGATCGAAAGTCTTTCCAACAGAGTCGAAAGGTTCTACCTGATATTTTGCCAGCCTTTTTCTTACCTTATCCAAGATCATCTGCAAACCTTCCATCACTGAATCCAGTGTCAGTGAATTATTTCCATCAACAGATTTTACTACTCGTTCCAAATCGTCCACTACCGGAAGAAAAACTTTTATAATATCCTCTCCTTCATATTCCAGAATCCTCACAATTTCCCTCTCCTTCCGTTTCCGGTAATTATCAAATTCAGCCCTGAGACGGAGGTGACGGTCTTCAAGTCCAGAATAGGCTTCCCGTGTTGCTTTTAATTCTTCTCCCAGCTTCTGAGTTTTTGTTTTCCGAGGTGTTTTTTTAACCTCTTGCATTTTCGTGGGACTCTTTTTCTTTGGTGTATCCTTCTCTTTTTCTTCCTTAACCATTTAAAATCCTCTGTATAGTTTTTGTCACTATTGAAAGAGTAGAAAATATCTGTTTGTAATCCATTCTCGTGGGACCAATTACACCTAATTGTACCATGGATGTTTCGTAAAGAAAATCACCTATAACAACGGAACAATGGTGAAGTCCTGGTACCCTATTTTCTTTACCAATAAATGATCTAATACCAAATACTTCCTGTCCTTCTGAAAATTCGTTAAGCAGAATATCCTCATCATCCAAAATTGATATTATTGTCTGGATTTCAGATGCATGCACAAATTCCGGAGATTTGAGTAGCAAACCTTTCGATGAAGTATGTATCTGATTTTGAACATCAATTGTAAAATATGAATCAACATTTCTAATTATGAGTTGTACAAGTTCCGTCTCTGTAATTTCCTTATTTTCCAGACGGTGAGCGATGGTCTCTTGAATCTCACTGATGGATAAACCCAGCAATCGTTCCCTCAAAGTAAAAAGAACCTTATCAAGAACTGATTCTTTCATATCCATTGATACATCAATGACTATAGATTTGATATTTCCCGTATCAAAACCAAGAATAAATAATAATCTTCCTGAGCTCAGAGGAATGAGTTCCAGATCGGTTAACCGTCCATTTTTGTAGTACGGGATACAGACAAATCCAAAAAGCAGACTAACCTGAGCGAGGTAGTCAGCTGTAATCTGGAGCAGAATGTCAACATTTGAAATAACATCCGAGAATTCCTTTAAAATATTTTCTTCTATCTCCACACTGTAATCCTCTAATGATATTAACTTATCAACGTAAAGCCGATAGCCATCATCAGTTGGAACCCGCCCTGAAGAGGTATGTAAATGCCCCAACAACCCAATAGCCTCCAGTTCGTGAAGAGTATTTCGAATTGATGAAGCACTCAGAGGAATCCCATATCTCTTCTTCAGCCGTTTTGAAGGTACCGGTGTTGCCGTCTTGATATAATCCTCAATGACGTACTTTAAAATATTCCGTTCCCGAACAGAAAGTTTTTTATCTGTTTTTAATGATGTCATTTTTTACCCGATTACATAAGGATAAAATTAAAATTTAGGTAAGTGTTAATCAAGCTATATCAGACGGGAATAAACTATGTAAGAAATCTCCTTACTGCCCTGTGACTTCCCAGAGTAGAAAATGTCGTGATTACACATATCATTATGGCGACTATCTGAAAGTCCCAATGAATGTTATAATGTGTAAAAAGATTGAGAAAATAGTTTGTAGCCCGCACAAATCCATAAATAAAAGCACTTGCCAGGATGGCACCAAACATACCCTCAACAATCCCTTCGATAACAAATGGAAATCGGATAAACTGATTGGTTGCTCCTACCAATTTCAAAATATCAATCAAATCACGTCTGGCATAGATAGACAAACGGATAGTGTTCGATATCAAAATAACTGTTCCTAATAAGACAACAATTGCCACACCAGTCATAATAATGAAAAATCCCTGATAATATTTCTCAATCGTTGATACCAGTCTACCCTGATGTCTTACCTCATCTACGTGTTCAATTTTTTCAATCTTCCTGATTATTGGTTGAACATCAAGAGGTTCATAACCATTCGTTACCAATTTAACGATACAACTTGAAGGTAATGGATTTTCATCAAGCAATTCAAAAATGTTTTCCCCAAATTCTTCTTCAAATATTTCTGCTGCTTCCTGTTTTGTAACTAATGTGGACTTCCTGACACCCGGGATTTGGGCGATTTTTTGCACCAATTGATTTGCTTCGTTGTCCGTGATGAGGGGTGAAAAAAAGACCTCCAGTCTGTATTGAGAACGAGCCAATTGAAGTAGATCAGAAATATCCTGCCCGATAAGGGCACCAAAACCAATAAAACTGGTTGAGATACCGATAGCAGTGACGGTAGCAAATCCAGCTAATTTAGCACGCCAGAGACTGCGAAACCCTTCTGATATCAAATATAAAAATTTATCAATCACGTTCGAACTTTACAGTCAATAACATCCATAAACCTGTGACCACGATCCTTGACCAGATTGTAACTATGCGTTGCAAATAAAATCGCAGTCCCGTTCTCATTAATTTTTTCTAGAAGTGTCAGGATTTTATATGAAGCAACAGGATCCAGATTGCCAGTAGGTTCATCAGCCAGTATCACCAGAGGGTTCTTAACAACTGCCCGAGCTAATGAAACAATCTGTTGTTCCCCTCCTGAAAGTTCAGAAGGAAGATGATTCCATCGGTGATCAATCTCCAATTCATCCAATACTCTGTTTACCCGATCCTTAATCTCCTTTTTGGGAACACCGATAACCCTGAGGGGTAAAGCTACATTTTCGAACACATTCCTGTCAGACAACAGGTTAAATTCCTGAAATACCATTCCCACTTTTCGTCTGAGTAGCGGGATCTGTCGCCTTTTAATTCTGGAAGAATCGTACTTATCAACAATCACTCTCCCCTTTTCTGAGATAACATCCATATAAATCAATCGCAGAAGAGTTGTCTTGCCAGCACCAGTGGGGCCGATGACACAGACAAATTCTCCTTTGTCAATGTTAAAAGAGGCATCAACTATACCGGCACCCTTTACAAAGGTACAGGAGACATTATCAAATTCGATCATACAAATTACCTATCGTACAAACAAATAGGACACAAAAGCTAAGTATCCTACAAGAAGAATTATAGAATAACGTTTAAAGATTCTGGTTCTCATTCGTAACAACGGATACAGAGCCAATGTATAAATAAGCATCACTGGAATTTCAAAATAAAACACACTGTTTTCCACATTTAGAGGATTGATAGTTGAAACCAGTCCAATGACACACAAAATGTTAAAAATATTCGATCCAATGATGTTTCCAATTGAGATTGCAGCTTCCTTCCGATAAGCTGCCACAAGAGATGTTGTTAATTCTGGCAGGGATGTTCCATACGCTGCCACAGTAGCCCCAAGAACAAATTCTGAAACCCCTAGAATCTTCGCCAATCGAATAACCCCATCCACAAATAGATTTGAACCAATAGTAAGTCCAATAATTCCGATGATGACATAAAAAATGTTAATCAAAACAGAGCCTTCATCCTTGTCAATTGGATAATCACTTTTCCCATAAGAGATACGAAAATATGTATAAGTAATGACTCCAATAAACAGAATAATTCCCTCCCATCTTTCAATAATACCATCAAATGCCATCCATATAAAAACAAGAGAAATAACCAGTAAAAAATTCAGATCACGGAAAAACTTATGTTTTCCGAGAACAATATGGAAAAGAGTTGCACTTAATCCAATAACTAAGCCAACATTGGCGATATTTGATCCGATAACATTCCCTACAGCGATGCTCTCACTTCCCCGCAAAGCAGCAACAAGACTAACAACCAACTCCGGTAATGATGTCCCAAATGCCACAATAGTTAATCCAATTACAAGAGAAGAGATGCCAAATATTCGAGCAAGATGAGATCCCCCTTTAACGAGATAATCCGCACCATAAAATAATAAAACTCCACCACAAAAAATAAATAGAATAATTTGAGGGATGACCATTATCGATAAAGATTATTTTCTTCAATATAGGAAAAGACAATGTCAGGAACCATATAACGAATGGTTTGCCCCATTCTAACTCGTCTACGGATTTGGGATGATGATATATCGATTTGAGATATATTAGCAAATTGAATTTGAGATAAAATCTTTGAGGAAATACGACTGGGCTGGAACTCAGGTCGAAGAACCACAAGAATATGACATTCATTTAAAATATCTTCAGGATTTTTCCAGGTATGAAATTCAAGAAGCGAATCACTCCCCAGTAAAAAATAAATATCTTCCCTGCTCAGATGGTATTTCGATTTTATCTCACGGATGGTTTGAATCGTATATGAAACACCTCCCCGCTTGATTTCGATGTCCGAAATCTCAAAATTTTCATTTCCCTCCAGAGCTAATCTGAGCATTTTGAATCGATCATTAACTGATGAAACCAATTCATCCTGCTTATGGGGAGGCAAGAACGACGGAATAAAAAACATTTTATCAAAATTGTGAGTCTCTTTGATGGACTCAGCAATGATCAAGTGACCGATATGAGGTGGGTCAAAAGTGCCACCAAACAAACAGATTTTCATTGCGAACTATCTCGGTTTTCCTTTGAATGGCTGGTAATGCTTAACTTTGCTGATTGTAACATCTCAGGATCTCTGAACTTGTCTGAATTTTTTTCAATATACTCTTTCGCATTCTTACCATCACCTATTTTTAGATAGACTTCTACAATCTTCAATCTCGATGCGTCAGCCCATTTAGTATCGTAATACTTTAATAATAAATCCTCAAAATAGAGCAGTGCTGAAGAATACTCTTCCATCTTTATGTAAAGAATTCCCGCCTCATATATTTTCCTTGCCAGTTTATTCCGCATCTCCTGAATTAATTGATTAGCTTCATTTATAAACTCTGATTGAGGAAAATCCTCCACAAATTCCTGAAGTTTATCAATGGCGTTATTTGTGTATTTCTGGTCGTGGTAATATTTGGGCGATAGTGTCACATAACCCTGACAGATTCTAAATCGAGCCTGCTCAACATAAGGGCTGTAAATCATCTGTCTCGACAACCGATCAAAATTATTGATCGCCAGAAGATATTCTTTGTTTAAGTAATACGATTCCCCAAGGTAAAACAGGGCATCATCAGCCAGGTCTGTATGACTCCCCCGAATCAGTACGTAATTCAATTCCTCCTGGGCTTTAAAGTACTTCTTTTTCTCAAGATACTTCATTCCTTTGTCAAATCTTTCCTGCAGATCATCTTCCCAGACATCAACCTTTGAGTTGTGGGAACAGGAAATAATTATACTTAAGTATAAAATCGGAAAAAGTGCTAATCGGTTCATTAACAATATTACTACTTTACTTTCTTTTTAGAATTACCAGCTTAGAGAGAGTTTTATTCCACCGATCCCAAACCGATTGTAGGGTGAATATAATAAACCCAATGAGGTTTCAACTTTCTTTTGTTTATGAGACTGTTTTTTTGTCTCCCATGCTGCTTCCAGAGCACTGATGACATGATTAAACATAATAGCACTTACGGCATAACCTGCCCATCTTAACGCAATATTATGGTCTTCCCGCATATCCAAATACTTCTCCCTGTGTTTGGTCATAACAATCGTCTCAATCGAATCTCCAACATCCTTTTCATAGTCCCACCACAACGGAATTGTATCCACGATAGCGCCAGTCGTGTCATACACAAACTCAAAAACATCGTCCCACCCTGCTACGAATTGGTCATATTTCCCGATGTTCTCATAATACTCACTGTCCATAATGGATACAATTGCAGGATCAAGGGGATCAAGATCGTAAGGAAAAAAATCCGAGGCCAATGTATCTGATGGTACAATCGATCCATTTGGAAGTATTATCATTAAATGATGAGTACCTATGATTTTTACATCTCCATATAAATCTGTCAAGTATCCACAATAACGTACCCAATTTTGTAATGACCAGTGATCATCGGCAAATCTTTCAAAGTCTACTCTGAGTTGTTCCCCTTGCTGTTTCATATGATACCAGGCAGCCCAACTTCCTGCTTCAAAAGCTACAAACATTAGTGCTTTCATTTTCGATCCAGCATACCACTGTCCGGCACCAGGAATAACGAGAGACATAATCAAGCTTCGAGCAGGGTACTTGTAAAATTCCTTTTCTACTTCAACTGTATCTGTATCAACTACAGCTCTAGATAGTAAGAGATGCCCATGAAACTCCGGTCGGTAGGTTCCAAAATCCATACCAGACCCACCAAATAATTGACTTGTGATGAAAAATGTTAGAATGAGTAATAGTGATTGTTTTGTTTTCATATCAAAACCCAAACATTAGTGTGAAATATGTTTTAAAATCTTCTCCATAGGCATTTTTGCCAATGGAAAATTTATCCAATCCTTTGTGAACTTCCACAGCAATTCCTGTGGGATAGTTATAAAATGAAAATCCCCCAAATCTTATCTGAATTCCTGCTGATCGTTTTCCTTTAAAATTATCCAAACTCCCTGACCATGCATCACCAAACTGCCCAATTGCGCCAATCACTATATTTTGCAGTATGAAAGGTCCAATGGCGAAATGCTTCTGCTGCACTAGAGGAATCCGAAGGGAAACCGATGCAAGAGTTAGTCTGTTTCCTTCAATACTGTAAAATGGATAACCCCGCATTCCCGGCATTCCGCCAGCAAAAAAGTTGAAGAA
>JACNLN010000149.1:0-1997 GCA_014381485.1 Fidelibacterota bacterium | reverse complement strand
GATACTCAGTTTGTTCAGAATTTCGCTGGAGTAAAAATAAATCCCCGGTTTAATCATCCCGTAATCCATCATCAGTTTGGGAAAGACAAACATCGGTGAAAAAGAATCGGTATAAGATTGAGATTGTGTGGTGTCCTGCTGAGTGATAGGGGCTGGCAACTCCTGAAATTTCTGATAATAAACAGGGCTGTATCCTACCTTTTGCTCTTTGATAAATTCCATGCTATCCAACAGAGCGATCTTGTATCCCCCATTTTCGTAAAGAGAATAGAGGATTTTCCCATCCCTGCTCACATCTGGCATAAATGCGCCACCCGTAACATTCGTGATATATCCTTGATTTCCAGTTTGTGTATCAAGAAAAAATAGATTAAAAATTCCACTCTTATCCGCAGAATACATAACACTGCCATCTGGCGCTACAGTGATATCCCGTTCATCCCAATCCTCAGTAGCAATGTAATTAGTAAATGTTGTATCCGATAGATTCAACATTGCAGTATTTCTAAAGTGATTTTCTAAATAATCGAATAAAATTGAATTGGTTTCCCTATTGTAAGTCAGTCCAAATAACTGCTTCCCATCATCAAAGGATGTTATCTGCTGGGATCTCTCTGTGTTCAAATTGATCATAAATACATTATGTGTTCCATCATTCACGGCAATGTAAGCTAACAGACTGTCTCCCGGTAGAAGAACCGGTGTAAAAGCTCTGGCTCCTTCCGTTAGTTGCGTCTCATCTTTATCATCAAAGGAGTATTTATAAATGTCATACCACTTAGAACCATAAAAATCTGGCTTGGATTTTTTACTGTAATAAATAACATCACCAGTAGACTTCCAAGAGGGAGTAGAGAAAACACCTTCAACAATTTTTTCACTATCTTTTGTTTCTAACGAGTAAATATATAAATCAGTTTGTGAAAAAAAATCGTTCTCAGCATTGGAAAGATAGGCAAATCGATTTCCATCGGGTGCCCAGACAGGGTGAATATTTGTAGTTCCTTCCTCAATTAATATCTTCCCCTGTTGTTTATGAGAACGTATGATTTCTGTGGAAGATTCGTACTGTTCTTCCAGACTTACTTTGAAATCATTGTAAATCTGAGTTCCCGGTAGTCCTGTTGCATCTCTAATAGCTTTGTTGATAGAATAGTGAAGAGGATTTGATAGACTAACCATAATTTTACGTAGTGCATCCTCACCGTATTTATGAGCGATATACCTCACCAGAGCGAACCCAGCATTATAGGTAGATTCATTTCCAATACCCTTTTTCCCGAATGTGTTCATCTCTGTAAACGATAGAAGATTATTGTGTAGTGCTCGATCCCGAAGGATCATATCCCGATGTGTATCCCAGAAATCGTGCGTAGCTTTTTCATACATATATTGAGCTGTTCCCTCAGCCAGCCACGGGGGAACAGTCGTTCCCGGGACAGGATAAGAAACAAGTGTATAGGGATAGCCATATAAAACATCCTCCCGTTTTTCATCTTCATATTGAATCCATTGCAGGTAACCGCCGGGAATATTCTGACCAAATTTCATCGCCTTCTGCAAGGAGACAATGTGTGTGAATTCGTGAGTAATTACGTTTTGCAGCCAGCGGTGACTTCCCCGTAATGCAAAGTCCATAGGTGAAGCCCATATTTCGATTTTGTTGTCGTAGTAATATGCAGCACCGTTGGAAAAATCGTCGGTGTCAAGAAAGATTAAATGTGTTTTTGTTGGTAGTTCATAATCATAAACACCCGTAACATGAGGATAAATGCTCTCGGCAACAGTAGCACCTTCTCTGGCGGTTCGCTCTGTTCCATCGTAAAAATGAATGTAAAAGTGTTTTGTTTCAAATGTTTGCCAGTCAATCTCGGGGTGGTTATAGCTGACCTGAGATAATCCAACCCCGTGTAAAAGTAACAATGCAATCCAGAATTGAAGACAGATTTTTTCACTCCAGTGGATTTTACCCTTAAGAGTTTTTCCACGGATTTTAC
>JACNLN010000024.1 GCA_014381485.1 Fidelibacterota bacterium | reverse complement strand
AGGAGGTGATATATGAGTAAAAGTGAATATGCTGAAAAACGAAGGACAGAGAGGAAGCCTATTCAAGTGAAACTAATTATTGGTTCTGATATTACCATAGCAAAATCAGTTGATATATCTGAGAGTGGTATTCGCGTAATCACGGAAAAGCCCCTCAAAATGCGGATGAACAGGGAAGTCGAAGGTACTCTACAACAACATGAAGCTCAACTCATCTGGGCAAAAAAAACCAAAGGGGGAATGGAATACGGATTTAAATTTATGTACGAAAAAGGTCGGTTCATCCACGAATAAATTTCTATACATAAATATCCCCACAAATGTAAATGCAGGAACTTATGTTATAATAATTTCAGCCCGCCCTATCTAGTATTATTTTTTAATAATTATTTCCTTGACGTACCGGTTCTATAAAGATTAAGAAATACCGAGTTATTTAAAGGGTTAAACTAAGTTTAACAATTATTCCACAGGGGTCGTATCTACTTTCTCTTCAGGTTCTGGTGGTTTTGGCTTTTCACCCCAATAAGTGGGTCGAGTTTGAAGTTGGTGTATGACGTTTGAATTGGTTTGATAGACATTTAGATCATCGCCGATCCTTACATAATTACGGCTATAATTAGACTTGGAACGACCAAATATAACTCTATTCAACGTATCGCCTGTATCATTTAAAAGAGTTAAAAAAGTTCCAGTGGAATCATCCACCGAATATATAGCCCATTTCTCTGGATTTCTTGAAATAATAGACTGAAGTTTTGTGGTGAAAACATTGGTAAAAAAATTATCTACCTGTCTTCTTTTAATTTCCAGTGAGTCATGTCCTACAATCTGCCAAATTGTATCTATCCTGACAATTTCTAATTTTTCTCCCTCTTCTTCAATAATAATGTTGAAAACATCATCTGGATTACAAGTAAAAAGGTTTTCAGATTGAGTAGTGTGTTTCTTCTGACCCATATAGTTGATTAAAAATAAAATAATTAGAATAACTACTACCCCAAGTAGGATTTTCATATTCTTAGTCATACATCTCCTCCAGCATTTTCGATCGTTTCGATTGACGTTTCATTCGAAATATTCCAAAGCTAATAATCAGGAGAGAGGGTAAAATTATGTTTGCCCATTTCCATCGTTTTTTAGCACTGTCGGTGATTTCCTTAAGAGGACGGTTTGTGATCTCTCTAGAACGAAGAGCAATGAGCTCTCTGTCACCCATAAGGAAGTCCACGGCGTTCATTAAAAATATATGATTTTCTGCCATTGCACCTCCACCGCTATCTAACAGAAAGCGAGAGTCAGATACCAGGATCATTTGACTTATTAACCCGGTCTCTTCATCCATAATTTCTGATCGAGCAGCTACCGTTTTTCTTGGTTGGTTCAACCGGGTCAAGGATGGATTCATTTTAGGATCGGGATTTAAGTTGAAGTATCCAGACATTGTAGATGAATGATCAGATGTTGTCATTAACGGTATTATTGTAACATTACTGCTATCAGGTATAGAATCAAGTTGAATTTCGCTTGCAAAAATTAGCTGGCATTGTTCCAGTCCGTTAACGAGAGGTTCATCCTGATTAAACGATCGAATGATAGGGATAAATGGATATTCCATTGGGACATTCATCCGAATAAACCCCATGTTTTGCTGTACAGAGACATGTCCACAGGTTCGGTCTAATACAAGGTTATCTGCCAGGTAAAAGCCATACTTTTTAAGAAGGTCAAAAATATCCGAATTAATAACGTCTGCCTGTTGTTTCTGAAGCTCAACTTTGACTCGATTTTGGGAAATAAACACATTTCCACCACGTGAGACAAATTGTTTTAGGTTTTTCCTCACATCCTCCGAGAGGGAATCTTCTACACCACTCACTAAAATCACATCTACATCGTCAGGAACTTTATTCGCAAGATTAATATTACGCACCTGATAACGCTGTCTCAGGAGTGTTTCAACATTCTGGGTACTGAGATCACGGCTATCTGTCTTGGCGATGGCTACGATCTTTTTATCTTTCTCCACTACCTTTTTAATCTTAGTAGTGATTTCATACTCAAGACCCGTAGTGGTTTGGATAAGAGGAATAATCTCTCGCTGATCCTCGTAAAGGATCACCATCCCCATATAAACCTTTTTCACTTCCAGCCTATCTTTTTCAATGACCTGTACCTGTACCGGTTGTATACCAGATTTCTGAGCCTCCTTTCCCAATTCTTCATCCGACTCTGGCTGATAAAACTCAAATCGAATATTACTATTAGAATAAGCTACATATTCCTCGAGAATATCCTGGAGATAACGGCGGTTGTTTCCATACTTGCCAGGGAGGTTATTTGAGAAGTAAACCTTCATCGTCAGAAGGTCATCGATTTTATTTACTACTGAACGGCTTGATTCTGATAGGGAGTACATCTTATTTTCTGTCAGATCAAACCGAATGAACCAGTTCCGACTAATGATATTTACAAGAACAAGAGCCACCATAATAATAGAAGCAGAAATAACGACTGATTTTTTTATATCCATTTTCATCTCTATCTCCATTTCCTTATTTCAATATTCTGGATTGTCAGAAAGAGAAAGAATCCGATGACTGATGCAAAATAGATGAGATTCCTGGAATCGATGACCCCACGTGAGATGTTAGAAAAGTGATAGTCTACGCTGATGTACTGCACAATTCCAGAGAGTGACACAGGAACAAATAGCAGTAGCTTATCCATCAGAAAGAAGACCAGTACGATAAAAACACCAATAATAAATGCCACAACCTGGTTCTCTGTCACACTGCTGGCAAAGGTTCCGATAGAGGCATAAAACGCACCCACAAGGGCTAAACCAAAGTAACCGGTGAAAACAGCACCAAAATCGATGTGAGCTCCAACGTTTACCAGAGTGATAAAGTGAACTAATGTGGCAACTAATCCCAAGAGGATCAGACTAAGGGCCGCCAGAAACTTCCCGATGACATATTCGCTGTTTTTCAGTGGCAGAGTAGAGATGACTTCTATAGTACCAAGGTTCCTCTCACGAGCAATAAGTCCCATAGCTATTGCAGGGATGAAAAAGAGATATACAATAGGTACGATACTAAAAAGTGATCGTAAATCTGACTGGTTGATGAGAAAAAAGGTATTTGTAAAAAAATAGCCATTAATGATAGCGAATATCACAAGGAAAATATATGCCATAGGGCTATTGAAATAAGCCCGTATCTCTTTTAAAAAGATTGTTTTTACGTTAGGCATATGCATCTCCCGACACCGTCAGACTACGGAATACATCTTCCAGGTTGGTGGTGTGTGGTGTCATTTTAAGGATTATCCAGCCAGATGAGACAGCATACTGAAAAAGTGCCTCCCTAGGATCGATATCTCGGTTGTATTCTAATTGAATTAGATGGCTGCCATTTTTCTCTTCCGTCTTCAATAGATTTACTTTTGGAACAGCCATAGTTAGTTGATCCAATGTCTCTTGGGTAGCTTTTCTTACCTCCATTGTCAAGTGAATGTTACCTATAAAGTTACTTATTAACTCCTCACTTGTACCATCTGCAACAATCTCCCCTTTGTGGATGATTATAATCCGGTCTACCGTCGCCTGAATCTCTTGAAGAATGTGGCTGGATATGAGGACGAGTTTTTCTTTACCTAACTCTTTGATGAGTTCACGAATCTCAACAATCTGGTTTGGATCGAGTCCTGAAACGGGTTCATCGAAAATGAGAATAGAGGGATTATGGATCATTGTTGCTGCAAGTCCTATACGCTGTTGATAACCTTTTGAACAGTTGGAAATCTGTCGGTGGACAACTCCTTTTAGACCACACTGTTCAATCACCCGATTGAGAGCTTCTCGAAATTGTTTCCCTTTGATATCCCGGATATTCGCTATAAAGGTTAAAAAATCGTACACTTTCATTTCCGGGTAAAGTGGATTGAATTCAGGGAGATATCCAATCTGTTTCTGGATTTCAATAGCGTGTTTAGTTATATCCATATCATTTACCATAACCTCACCAGAAGTAGGAACAAGGTAACCCGTTATCATCCTCAGTGTTGTGGTCTTCCCGGCTCCATTTGGTCCAACGAATCCAACAATCTCTCCATCATTGATTTCGAAGTTGATATTTTTCACCGCCTTTAATGTGCCATAATTTTTAGAGAGGTTTGTAACTTTGATCATCGATTTAATATTCTCCTTAACCGTTTCTAAAATATAAAAAAAATTTACTGTTTTATCCTGAATTATTCTCCACAAATTTTACTAATTACCCACCAGCCCTGCGCATCCTGGGGCAGACTGGCACGAAGCAAAGAAATAGATGAAGTTAAACCGGAATCGAAGTTTACTATTTCCGAACGATAATTTTGATGTTATGTTTTGTAACTTTAACAATATTCGTGTTTATTAGGGTAATTCGTGGACTGGTGAATTAATAAGGTTATAAACATTAATGAAAAATTGGTTCCATTATTACTTTTTCGGGGGCAAAAAATAAAAGATTTATAAAAAAGTGTCAAAGAAAAAATTTAAAAAATCGAATTATATTTTTTCTAATTCAGTTTCGACAATCCCTGTCGATTTAGAGACGATATATGCCACATCTTCTGTACCTGTCTCTAATTTTAAAAAACGATTATTCTCAAAAGTTTTATTTAAAATTTGCTCTTAGCTCTTGCTTATTTTTATTATAATACTTAAATTTTCACACTTTAATCTTAATTAATTAAGCAAAAATAATCATAAAAAGAGAGCAATAAATGGCAACAGATTCAAATCGAAGTCTAAGTAGATATCTTGAAGAGATTGGTAAGTACGAACCGTTACCTCCGGCAAGAGAGGTTGAGCTGGCTCAGCGGGTGAAGAGGGGTGATCAGGCAGCTTTGACGGAGTTAACGGAGTGTAACCTCCGATTTGTTGTGTCAGTGGCAAAGGATTATCAGGGACAGGGGTTACCGCTAACTGACCTCATCAACGAGGGAAATTTAGGACTCATTAAGGCAGCCGAAAGGTTTGATGAGACGCGTGGTTTTAAATTTATTTCCTATGCGGTTTGGTGGATTCGTCAGTCGATTCTTCAGGCTCTTGCGGAACATTCACGAATTGTACGTTTACCGTTAAACCGTGTTGGAACAATAAGCAAAATTACCAAAGCTGCTGAAGCTCTCGAGTCTGAGTACGAACGTCAACCAAAGGCAAAAGAAATTGCCAAACAATTGGAAATGCACTCTGAAGAAGTGACAGATGCTATTCGTATCTCAAGGAGACATCATTCTCTGAATGCACCCTTCAGAGATGGAGAAAAAAATTCTTTGATGGATGTAATCGAGGACGATTACCAGTTTAGTCCTGACAATTATTTGATGAATGATTCTTTAAAGGAGGAGATTCGTCGCTGCCTTGATTCTCTGAAACATCGTGAACGGGATGTTATTAAAATGTACTTTGGCATAGATAGAGATTTCGCACTAACATTGAATGAAATTGGGGAAGAGTTCCATCTCACACGCGAGCGTGTTCGTCAGATAAAAGAAAAGGCAATACGCCGACTCCGGCACAAGTCCCGGAGTAAGTTATTGAGAAACTACCTCGGATAAATGAAAGGAAGGTATTTTGGTGGTCGAAGTTACTGTTCGGAAAAATGAACCTTTGGAAAGAGCATTACGTCGCTTTAAGAAGAAATATGAAAAAGCGGGAATTCTCAGGGACGTTAGAAAGAATTCCTTCTATTTAAAACCCAGTACAAAAAAACGGTTAAATAAATCTAAAAGAAGGTAAATCGAACATACCTAATATAACGAAAAATGGAAAATCCAGATTATTCTGGATTTTCTTGTTTTTAGATCCAATAGACTGTTAATATTCAACTGTTGTTTAGAGCATTATTTCATAAGGTTTTTTTCTAATGTTAATTCAAAGCATTTCAGGAATTCGTGGTATATATCCAACCGATTTGAATGGTGAAGTTATCGCTCGCTATGTACGAGCTTTTCACCGTTTTCTCCCTGAAGGAACAGTTGCTGTAGGTCGTGATTCACGACCGTCGGGTAATAATCTTCTTTCTGTGATTACTGATACGTTAATAACTGTCGGAAGGGGAGTTATGGATTGTGGTATTTGTCCCACCCCAACTATTCAATTTGTAGTGGATGACACAGATTCCGTAGGGGGAATTGTCGTTACGGCCAGTCACAATCCAGAGGAATGGAACGGATTGAAGTTTATCGTCAGCGATGGCTGCTTTTTAAATAAAGAACAATTTGACAAATTCCTCCTTTTGTATGAGAAGAATGTAGAATTAACAGATTTAGAAATGGGTTCCTACTCAAGGTTTGATCAAGCCATTCGTCGCCATCTTAAACGTATTCTATCCCTGCATTTTCTGAATGTACAGGAAATCAAATCCCGCCAGTTTAAGGTGGCCGTGGATACCGTCAATGGTGCGGCTAGCGAAGCACTTCCCCTTTTAATGGAGAGACTGGGATGTAAAGTGGTGAAGATCAATTGTGATTTTAGTGGGAAGTTTGCCCGGGGACCCGAACCTCTTCCTGAGAATCTCCATATGCTGACTAATGCTGTGAAGGAAAATGGATGTGATGTGGGTTTTGCCACAGATCCCGATGGTGATCGGCTTGCTGTTATGGATGAAGTCGGTAATCCACTCGGAGAGGAATACACCTTGGTAATTGCGTTAGATGATTTTTTAAGATCGGCAGACTCACCCCAGACCGTAGTAACAAATCTTTCAACGACAAAGGCAGTGGATAATATTGTAGAAAAATATCAAGGAGTTGTAAAGCGATCTGCAGTCGGGGAAATAAATGTGGTGGAACTAATGAAGCAGGAAAATGTCAGGATTGGTGGTGAAGGAAATGGTGGAGTAATACTGCGAGATGTTCATTTGGGTCGCGATTCTCTTGTGGCAGCAGCTATAGTACTGAATTGGATGGCGAAATCTACAGAACCTTTAAGTGTTATTTTTACAGACTTACCTCAATATAATATGTTGAAGGAAAAGGTAAGTATTGAAGGAATCGATTTGGAGAAGGTTGTACATCACTTGGAATCAATTTTTCAGGGAGTCACCGTAGATAAATCTGATGGAGCAAAGTTCATGTGGGAGAATCATTGGATCCACTTGAGGAAATCTAACACAGAGCCAATTGTTCGCATCTATGCAGAAGGTCCAGATCGAACATCGATATTAAAATTAGTTAATTCCGTTAAAGATATGATAACACAAAAACTTGAGTAAACAGCGTGATAATCTTTATCTTTCCTGGATTTTTTTAAACACGTTATTTACCCTTTCCTCCTCTTAAAATATCGATTTATTTATTTTTTC
>JACNLN010000078.1 GCA_014381485.1 Fidelibacterota bacterium | reverse complement strand
TTCTGGGTATTGAACGAGGTCTTTCCCTGGATATAATCCCGTGGTTGAATAAGTAACTCCTGATCATAGCAGCTAATGTTTGGAAGGGCGATGTTATGTCGCCTTTTTTTATCTTCAGTTTGACAGAAATTATTTCAATTTTGAAATAAATGGTTCGATATCTACCCAGTTGAATCCCTTGCGTCGCAGCAAATCCACTAGCTTTTTCTTTTCCTTTTTATCAAGTTGTTTTCCTGAATTAATCCCCTTCTTTTTTAAAATCGATTGCACAAGGGAATCCACCGGGAACTGCTCATAGATTTCATCAACGACATTGTCAATAATTTCTTTATCTACTCCAGTTTTGTATAATTCGTACCTAAGAGCGATGGGTCCAATTTTTCTTAATTTAACCTTATCATGCGAAAATGCTCGAGCAAATTCAAGATCATTAAGGTATCCTAATTCAATCAATTCTTCAATAACGGGCGTAATTTCTTCTTGAGCCCAGCCCTTTTTTCTCAGACGAATCACCATCTCTCGCTGGCTACGTTGGCGATAATCTAATAGTCGGAATGCTGCCTCCTTGATTCTATAAATTTTATCTAATTTTTGATAATGTTCTATTTCACTATCCGTCAGGATATCTCCAACCTGCAATGGGTTTGAAAAAAAAATGTCTTCAGACAGACTGAAGACATATTCATCATTGATGTAAATCCACCGCCTGTCAGGATGTTTTACTGGAACCCTGACTTCGGTGACCGTATTTTTCTCAGGCATCTGCCTCCGTTTCCATACCAAGAAATGATTTCACGTCTCTATCAAGATTATTCAGAACTTCTTCGTTATCCTTCAAAAACTGCTTCACGTTCTCACGTCCCTGACCAAGTTTTTCGTCATTGTATGAATACCATGCACCGGACTTATTCACTATATTCGCAGTCACAGCGAGATCAAGAAGATCTCCCTCATAGGAGATGCCCTCGCCATATATCAAATCAAGTTCGGTCATCCTGAAGGGGGGAGCGCATTTATTCTTTACCACCTTCACTTTTACCCGGTTTCCTATGGATTGTCCTTCCTCTTGAATTGCAGCCAATCTCCGAATTTCCATTCGGATTGAGGTGTAAAATTTTAGAGCACGACCTCCAGGAGTGACCTCAGGATTTCCAAACATGACTCCAATCTTTTCACGGATCTGGTTGACAAAGATGACACAAGTGTTAGATTTACTCACCGCCCCTGTCAATTTTCTGAGTGCCTGGGACATCAACCTTGCCTGGAGGCCGACGTGACTGTCTCCCATTTCACCTTCAAGTTCTGCTCTTGGGACTAACGCCGCCACTGAATCAATAATCACAATATCAATAGCTCCACTTCTAACAAGTGTTTCACAGATCTCCAGCGCTTGTTCTCCCGTATCTGGTTGCGATATAAGTAGTTCCTTAATGTTTACCCCAAGTTTGCTTGCGTATGTGGGATCCATCGCATGTTCAGCATCAATGAATACAGCATAACCACCCTGCTTCTGAGCTTCAGCTAAAATATGTAATGCAAGGGTGGTTTTTCCTGTCATCTCTGGACCGTAGATTTCTACGATCCGTCCTCTTGGGACTCCGCCAATTCCTAAGGCTGCATCCAGGGAAATGGATCCAGTCGAAATCACATCGAAACTCGCCACTTGTCCCTCTTCACCAAGGCGCATAATGGATCCTTTCCCGAACTGACGGTCGATCTGATTTACCGCCAATTCTAAAGCCCTTAATTTTTTCTCTTCCTCTTTTGCCATCAATTTTCCTCCGCAGATTTCGGTGTTAGTTGATAGACACCTAATATTGAATAAATAGGTCCACCCGGGACCAAATCACTTTGAAAATACTTCACCGATTGTACTTTAACTTCTATTGGATCGTACTCTGAATTTAAGAAATTTGTAACATCGGGAGTAATCTTTTGTGGGTAACGAATTCTGCCAATAGTAATATGCGGGGAGTATTCCCGTTCCTCAGCAGGAAATCCTAATTTTTCAAGCTCGCTGTTTATGTCACTTACCAGATCTTTCAACTTCTGTACCTCGCCATCCGTACCGAGCCACAACACACGGGGTCGTTGAGGTTTGGGAAACACTCCAGTCCCACAAATAAATAGCGATAAATCATTGTGCTGTGCTATAGCTTTCTTTACCTCAGCACTGATTCTCGGTACCTCCCTTTCAGGTGTTGGACCAATAAAACGGAGTGTGAGGTGGATGTTATCCATCTTTACCCATTTTACCACTCTCGGCTTTGCTTGAATGGTTGTTTGCAAATTTAAAACGGTACTCTTTACACGTTGTGGTAATTCAACAGCCAAAAATGTTCGGATGAGTTTTTCTTTTATCATAAGAGAGCAATCCTTACAAGATTTAACGCCGCCTGTGCAGCAAGTTCCTTGTTGAAACGACGGTCAGTGGAAAAAATGTATTTTTGCACATCAATGTCTCCTGAAAAATCGAGTCCGATGTACGTCAGACCTATGGGTTTATTCGGAGTATCACCACTGGGACCGGCAATTCCAGTGATGGATACCCCAATATCTGTCTGAAAAAGCTTCCGGACTCCTTGAGCCATTTCTATTGCTGTTTCCTCACTCACTGCTCCAACAGAGATAAGTGTCTCATTTCTGACACCCAATAATGTTGTTTTTGCCTCATTACTGTATGTTACAACACCCCCCAGATAATAATCAGAACTGCCAGCGATGTTTGTTATCCTATCTGACATCAATCCTCCAGTGCACGACTCTGCAGTGGCAATTGTGAAGCCATACTCTCGAAGTTGTTTTCCGATGATCTCCTCCAATGACTCCCAATCCTCACCATATATGTAATTACCCATTTGATCGTATATTTTATCTGAAAGATGTTCTATTCTCTTTGTATCTTCAGAAACCAATCTCACATCGACACCCATAAATCCAGGAATAAATGCAATTTCCACATCTTTTAAATCAGAAATAAGATCACTCAATTTATCATGTAAAGCAGATTCCATTATTCCTGTGGTTCTTATCGTTGAAATCTTCAAGTCACTTTTATAATTATTCTTAAGTTCAGGAAGAATAAAAGACTCCATCATTTCCTTCATTTCAGCGGGAACGCCAGGAAGAACATAATATTGTTTGTTGTTCTCATTGTATTTAACACCTCGAGCAGATCCAATGGGATTTGTGACTACTTCACCTTTATTAGGGATTAATGCCTGGTTTCGATTTGAATCTGGCATTTCTCGACCTCGCCGTTCAAACCTTTCCTTTAATTCCTCAAGATACGATTCATCAATTTCAAGATTTGCGTCAATAAATTCACAAAAAGTTTCTAACGTTACATCATCAATGGTGGGGCCCAATCCGCCTGTACAAAATATCAAATCGGTTGATTTGCTCGCTATGTTGAGTCCTTTAAGGATTTCCTCCTTATCATCACCTACCGTTATTTTTAAGGACGTCCTGATCCCGATATCCAACAACTTTCGACTCATCCAGCTGGCATTAGAATCGATGATAAATCCACCTAACAACTCGTTTCCAATAGTGATGATTGATGCCTTCATACCAAATGATAGATTCCTTGAAAGATGAGTAGAGCATAAACCCCTGCCACTATGTCATCAAGCATAATTCCCCATCCACCTCTGATTTTTTCCAAGCGATGAGCAGGGAAAATTTTTGTAATATCGAAAAATCTAAACAGAACAAAACTTAATACCATCCATCCGAAAATTTTTGGAACTCCAATCAAAGTGATCCACATCCCTACCCATTCATCGATAACTACTTTTGAAGGATCATTTTCCTTAACCTTGTATGAAATTATGGAAGACGTGATGACACCAATAAGAAAAAGATTTAGAATGATTAGAATATACGTAAAATTGCTGATGTCAGGTGGAAGAAACCACCAGACCAACAAAGCAAAGAGACTACCCCACGTCCCTGGTGCTAAAGGAAGATACCCTACTCTGAAAACCGAAGAAATCCAATCAGATAGATAAAAAAGGAAATGATTCACAGGGTTGAATCAGATGACGTAAGAAATTCACGAATAGTACCTCGATTGCTGTATAAATATGAGATACCTGTGAATACAGTGAAAATCGTAGCAAACAATGTAAAGTAGTAGATGAGATGAAACTTATCTATAAATAAAATTATAGCGCTTATATCTATAAAAGTTAACGTTTTTGATGCAAAGTAAGTCAGAATAAATATAATCGCACTTACCTGAATAACAGTCTTCATTTTAGCAACCTGACTTGTAATCATGCTCAATCCACGGCTTAAAAATAGCATCCGCATGCCTGTTATAAACAAGTCACGGAAGATAATAAGAACAACCATCCAGTAGGGTATCTTACCCATGATGGCAAATGAAATGAATGCAGAGGAGACAAGGATCTTGTCAGCAAGTGGATCAAGAAATTTCCCTGTTTTAGTAACCAGACCTTTCTTTCTGGCAATATATCCATCCCAAGCATCAGTGATAGAAGCCACAATGAAGATGAGTAGTGCCATTGGTCTTGCCCAGATTGCTTCGTGAAAGAGGCAGATGATAAATAATGGCGTTAGTAGGATTCTACCAATTGTTAAGATATTAGGTATCATGACTGTAAAGTTTTTCTCCCAGCTAAAGCGCTTACAATTGTAGCCTCATCTGCATATTCCAGATCACCTCCTACAGGAATCCCTTGAGCCAGCCTTGTAACTTTTACTCCTATCGGATTTAATATTTTCGCCAGATAAAGGGCAGTTGTATCACCCTCTGTATTGGGGTTAGTAGCAATGATTACTTCAGTAGTCTCATTTACCCGGGATAGGAGGGAATCTACATTTAATTCATCAGGTCCAATCCCATCCAGAGGAGATAGAACACCTCCAAGAACGTGATACTTTCCGTGATATTCATTCGTTCTTTCAAACACCAACAGGTCTTCAGTATCTTCAACAACACAGAGGAGATGATCATCCCTTTTCGTATCAGAACAGATACCACATGGAGCAGTTTCTGAAATGTTGTGGCAAATAGGACAGGTATGGATTTGATCCTTGATATCGAGAATAGATTTTGCAAGGTTTACAGCGATATCCCTATTTTCCTTTAACAGGAAAAATGCCATACGCTGGGCAGTCTTTTTCCCGATTCCCGGAAATGCAGATAATCCATCAATCAAGCGATTTAATGAGTCGGGTAAAGCCTTCATTGGTTACGCTCCTGGGATTTTTAAATCTCCCAACACTCCGCCTGAAATGGCACCTAATTTATTTTGAGATTCCTCACTTGCCTTAGCCATAGCCTGATTGACGGCTGCTAAAATCAAATCTTCAATCATTTCTATGTCTTCATCAAGAATTTCAGGATCAATCTTAATCGATACCAACTCCTGTTTCCCGTTGGCTTTCACAATCACCATACCTCCGCCTGCTTGTCCTTCAACTTCCAGTTTCTCTAATTCTTCCTGGGCTGCTTCCAACTTTTTCTGCATCTGCTTCGCCTGTTTTAATATGTTTGACAGGTTTCCTTTGCTGTACATAATCTCTCCTTCAATTATAAATATTATACACTAATTTTACGAAATCAAATTATTTTATTCTATTATCTTCCCACCGAAAAGTTCTAATACACGTTTTGTGACTGGACTATCGTCGTTCTGAGAAACAGACGTTTTCATGCTTTTCTTTTGCTCAATAATAAAATTGATTTTTACTGTTCTATCGACTGTTTTTTTTATAGCATCTTCAATTGCTGAAGATTTCTTTTTGACAGAATCCATCTGAAAACGGTACTTCGATGGAAATGAAATTGTCAATCGTTTTCCCCGCAAATCTACAAGTTCCCCATAGCTTAGAAAAAGCCCTACAGAAGTACCATTCTCAGACACTTTCTCAACAATATCTCCCCATTTTGATTTGATTTCTGTAAGATTATCTTTTTCCTCAATGTTAATCTTGTTAATCTTGGTTTTTGATTCTTTGCTTTTCTTTTTCTTCTCAATAATATTTGATTGTTTCTTAGGAGATGAGCTGTCTTTTACAGACACAGGTTTTGAGCTGGAATCCTTTCGTTTGCTGCTCTCAGCCATATTGAATAAAGGATAAGTTTTATTTTCGGTTGGTTTGGTTCTGTTTGATGGTACTCCTCTCTCAGATAGTTTCGAAAGAAGATCGGAGATTGAGATAGATGAATCCATTTCCAGCATCTTTAATAGCACAGCTTCAGTATATATCTTTGGTTGTTGGACAATCTTCAATTTAGTTTCAAGGTCAGTCATAAGATCGATATACCTTAACAGGTCCTTTGGATTCCAAACCTTACTTTCTTCTAAATAACGTTGACTAATTTCTTCAGTGACTACAAGCAATTTATCGCCGGACTCAACAGAACCAATCAATAAATTCAACAGATGTTGGTTCAGTCCATTAACAAACTCTGTAAGGTTATATCCCTGTGAATACACTTGTTGAAGTGTCTCCAGCATTTGTTTTCGATTTTTTTCTTTTATGGATGACATTATTTCAAAATAGAGAGAACTGGGAATAATTCCCAGAATCTGAGATGCTTTATCAAAGGTTATATTATTTCCGCAAAATGCGATTATCTGATCCAAAAGGCTCAGGGCATCCCGCATTCCTCCATCACCCAGCTCAGCGACCACACGTTTGGTTCGCTCATCGATACTGATATCTTCTTTTTTTAGAACCTCATCTATCACCGTCATTATATCTTCAAGAGATAGACGATGAAAATCGTGTCTCTGGCACCTGGAGAGGATGGTGGGTAGCACTTTATTGGGTTCAGTTGTGGCAAAAACAAACTTGACATGGGGAGGGGGTTCTTCAAGAGTTTTTAGCAGGGCATTGAAGGCAGGAGTGGTGAGCATATGTACCTCATCGATGATAAAAATTTTACATTTGGAATGTATTGGAGTATATTTTACAAGTTCACGTAAATTTCGAATTTCATCAATACCCCGGTTGGATGCACCATCAATTTCCAGCACATCCATACTCCTTGAAGTAGCAATCTCTTTACAGTTCTGGCATTCATTACATGGATTGCCATCGTCGTTATTAATACAATTCAGAGCTTTAGCGAGTATGCGAGCTGTGGTTGTCTTGCCGACACCCCTCGGACCTGAAAATAGATAAGCGTGAGCAATTCGTTCTTGTGAGAAAGCTTTAAGAAGAGTTTCACTGATGTGATCCTGACCTACTACTTTCTGGAATCGTTCAGGTCGGTACTTCCTTGCTAATACTTGGTATTCCATCATCATTCTCTAATTTAGGTTAATATAGATTTATGCAAAAACCAATAATTAAAAACGCTTAATGATATTCAGTAACAAAATTAGTATGGTTTTTCT
>JACNLN010000025.1 GCA_014381485.1 Fidelibacterota bacterium | reverse complement strand
GAATTCCTTCGTTTCAACCAAACAATTTTCATTTAAAATCCGACCATATTTATTACGACTAACCATTGCCAGTTTAATGATAAGAAGGAACTTAACTGCCTTCATGATGAACAAGAGAATGGTACATAGAATCAAGAATTCCATTTACGAATGCACCACTTTCTTCAGTACTGTATTTTTTAGCAATCTCCACACCTTCTGTAATGGATACTTTTAAAGGTACATCCTCCATATATTTCATCTCAGTAACCATCATTTTCAGAATGATACGATCAACGAGAGCTACTCGTTCCCATTTCCAGTTGTGTAACCTTTGAATAATTTCACTTTTTGTATCTTCTTGGTGGGTGATAGATTTAGTGAGTAATTCACGAAAATAAGATTCCATATTCCTCTGAATTATGTTGTATTCTTTTAGAATCTCGATGAGTTGTTCGGGTGGGTCATGGGTAAATTCATGAGCATATAGAGCCTGCAGAACCAGCTCCCGCACCAGTCGCCGGTTATTGACTACTTGAATCAATTATAAACCCATGACAGGTTGCACCCACGCAAAGGGGTCTTCTCTGCTCTCATTCTGAATCCCTGTAAGTATATCATAAATTTCCCGGGTCAATGAGCCTATTCTATTCCCTCCAATCTCGCGAGATTCATCATCTGTTGAGACTTTCCCAATGGGAGTAATAACAGCAGCAGTTCCTGAACAAAAAAGCTCATCGGCATTCAGAACATCATTTATCGTCACATCGGTTTCTTGAACCTCCAAACCTAGAATCTCACCAGCTATCTGAATAACTGAGTCACGGGTCACCCCGGGAAGGATGGAACCACCTAACCTGGGAGTTTTCAGGCAACTATCTTTAAGAACAAAAAGATTTGCCGATCCCACCTCTTCAATAAAATTTTCATTGGCAGCATTGACATAGATTACTTCGTCAAAACCGTGCTTCTTAGCAAGTTTATGAGGATAAAGAGCAGCACTGTAGTTTCCGATAGCTTTAACATTCCCTAAACCTTTTGGAGCCGCTCGGTGATATAAGTTTGTTACCTTAAGACTCAAACACTTCAATCCACCTGGAAAGTAGGGTCCTACCGGCGAAACATAGATAATAAAGGTATATGAAGGAGCAGGTTTTACCCCCAGCACTGGCCCGGATCCCCAGATACATGGCCGGATATAGAGACTCCCTTTTTTTTGTTGGGGGACAAAATCTACATTATCGTGTACGACGGCTATGACAGCATCCATAAACATTTTTTCCGGTACTGGTGGTATGCATAACCGTATGGCAGATTCATGCATTCGACTGGCATTTCTATCCGGTCTAAACAGGACGATTCGATTCTTTACAGAATGGAATGCTTTCAATCCCTCAAAAACTCCCTGCCCATAATTCAGCACACCAGCCGAAGGTGAAATTGTTATATCACCATACGGTTCCAGTTGTCCTGCCTTCCACCCTTCGTTATTTTCACAATATGCTAAATACATAGACCGTGTCGGTGTAATACTGAATGTTAAGTTATCCCAATCCACGTTTTTTAAAATATCCACTTTTTCTTTCATCTTTTCTCCAATATTGATCGTGCTACAACAATTTCTTGAACTTCTGTAGTCCCTTCATAGATTTGTGTGATTTTTGCGTCACGCATTAAACGTTCAACTCCGTATTCCTGCATATAGCCATATCCTCCAAAAATTTGAACACATTCCGTTGATGCATCCATAGCTGCTTTCGAAGCGAATGATTTCGCCATGGCAGCCTCAGCTGAATATGGTTTATGTTGATCTTTCAGATATGCTGATTTATGAATAAGTAATCGAGCTGCGTCTATGTCTGTCGCCATATTAGCAATCTTCTGCTGAATGGCACCAAAACTTGAAATTGTCTTCCCAAACTGTTTTCGTTCCTTTGCATAGTCAACAGAATGTTCCAGAGCCGCCCGAGCGATTCCCAGTGCCTGACCTGCAATTCCAATTCGCCCGCCATCCAGTGTTTTTAAAGCAATTTTAAAGCCCATTCCCTCTTCGTTTATACGATTTTCCACAGGGACTCTGCAATTATCTAAATAGATTTCGCAGGTGTCTGAACCACGAATTCCAAGTTTATTCTCGGGTTTGCCCGTGCTGAAACCGTCGAATCCCTTTTCTACAATAAATGATGATATACCGCGATATCCAACGTCCTTTTCAGTCAAGGCAAAAACGATTACAACATTTGAATTAATTCCATTGGTAACCCAATTCTTAGTACCATTCAGGATATAGTAGTCACTTTCTCGCCTGGCAAAGGCTAATAGATTGGACGCATCCGAACCAGCCTGGGGTTCGCTCAAAGAAAAAGCCCCAAGCCATTTCCCGGAAGCAAGGGGTTTTAAATACTTTTCTTTTTGTTCATCAGAGGCAAAGTCGTTCAAAAGCTGACAGACAAGTGAATTGTTTACAGACATTACGACACCTGCGGAAGCATCCACATTCGAGATTTCCTCCATAGCTATACAATAGCTGATGGTGTCCAAACCAGCTCCTCCCCACTCTTCCGGGACCATCATTCCCATAAATCCCAAATCTGCCAGCATCTTAATCTGTTCTGCTGGATATATCTTTTTCTCATCCCTCTCAATAACTCCCGGTGCAAGATGTTCCTCAGCAAATTCCCGTGCTGTCTTTTGAATGAGCAGTTGTTCTTCCGTATATTCAAAATCCATATTATTCCCTTTCCACAATGATTGCCGATGCTTCGCCACCTCCAATACAGAGTGTAGCAAGCCCAGTCTTCGCGTTTCGTATCTGCATAGCGTGGAGTAAAGTGGTAAGTATCCTGGCTCCTGAAGCACCAATCGGGTGCCCAAGAGCAATGGCTCCTCCGTGTACGTTTACCTTTTCTGGATCGAGATGATGATCCTCCAGCGCCGACATTAACACAACTGCAAATGCTTCGTTAATTTCCCACAGGTCAATATCATCTGCTTTCATATTTGCTTTATCTAAAACTTTGTTAATGGCTTTGCTAGGAGCGGTAGTAAACCACTCTGGTGCCTGGGCTGCTGAAGCCTGCGCTACGACCCGAACCATAGGTTCAAGACCCAATTCATCTGCTTTATCTTGTGACATGACCAACACAGCAGCAGCGCCATCATTAATTTTGGAAGCGTTAGCAGCAGTAATGGTTCCCTCTTTATCAAATGCTGGTCTCAATTTCGTCATTTTTTCAAAATTGACACGCCCGGGTTCCTCATCTTCAGAAATGATAATGGAGTCCCTTTTTCGCTGGGGTACTTCCACGGGGACAATTTCATTGTTGAAAGAGCCGTCTTTTTGTGCCTGTAACGCTCTGATGTAGGATTCTTTTGCAATCTCATCCTGAGCTTCGCGGGAATAATTCCGTTCACGAGCGCAAATCTCACCAATCTGCCCCATATGAATGTCATTATAAATATCCCATAACCCATCGTGGATCATTCCATCAACAATCTTGCCATGTCCCATTCGATATCCGTTTCGAGCTTTGAATAGATAATAGGGTGCCTGGTTCATATTTTCCATTCCACCCGCGACAATAACATCAGCATCCCCCACCTGAATCGCCTGAGTCGCCAGCATAACCGCTTTCAATCCAGAACCACAGACCTTATTTATAGTCATACATTCCACGCTGTTGGGTAAACCAGCCCCTAGAGCCGCTTGCCGGGCAGGTGCCTGTCCCTGACCCGCTGGTAAAACATTCCCCATAATCACTTCGTTAACTATGATGGGGTCAATTCCTGTTTCTTCCAGTACAGTTTTAATTACAATAGATCCCAACCTGTGACCAGGAATGGTTGATAATTCTCCCTGAAATGACCCAATGGCGGTTCGTTTTGCTCCGGCAATAATGACATTTTTTAGATCACTCATGATGGTTTTCCCTGTCTTTGTTATTATAGGCTTTAATAATTTCTTTTACCAATTTATGTCGAACTACATCTGATTCTGTTGTATATGAAAATCCTATACCATCAATATTTTTTAAAATCCGAATGACTTGAATCAAACCCGACTCATCCGAACGGGGAAGATCGATCTGGGTAATATCGCCAGTAATGATGGCTTTAGAGTTGGGTCCAAGGCGAGTCAGAAACATTTTCATCTGCATGGTAGAACAGTTCTGAGCTTCATCAAGAATGACGAAAGCACTATTCAATGTCCGCCCTCGCATATATGCAAGTGGAATCACCTCTACCGTTCTATTCTGCATCAGGGTTTTCAGATTTTCAGATGGAATCATATCGTTTAGAGCATCATAAAGAGGTGTCAGATAAGGGTCAATCTTTTCCCTGAGGTCACCCGGAAGGAATCCAAGTCGTTCCCCTGCCTCCACAGCAGGTCTTGTCAGAACGATTCGCTTTACCTCCTTCCTTTTCAATGACGCTATCGCAAAAGCAACTGCTAAATACGTTTTCCCGGTACCTGCTGGACCAACAGAAAACAAAAAGTCTTTCTTTTTCGACAGTTCATAATATTCCCGTTGACCTTTTGTTCTCGGTTTAATAGCACCGTGACTGGTGTACAGGATCACCGGCTCCTGATTCTCTCTTTGGTAGTCACCCTCAGAAATCAAAGCTATTAGAGATCGTACATCGTTGGTGTTGAGCTTATTTTTCCGTGTGTAGGTATTCATCATTTCAGAGAGAATCTCCTCTACAACCATCACATCTTTTTCCTCTCCTCCTATCCGGATGGTGTTCCCCCTAAGGAAAATCTCGCAAGGAAAGGTATCCTCAATGATTTTTAAGTTGGCATCTGCTACACCAGCAATACCTACTGGATCGATACCCTCAATTTTTACTGTCCGTTTCATACTTATAAAAATAGCCTCAAAAAGGCTTGATGTGGATATTTTTCAGAATACAACAACTTGAAGAATTATTCTAACTTGAACTGCAAATATTATTTCGAAAAGCACGGCGAAAACTACGTAATACCTTTAATTTTTTCAAGCCAAATTAGTAAAATCCTGTTTGACGATGCATTTTCTATTTCGTATCTTTTACGAGTTATTTACACGAAATTAGGATTGATGAAGAAAAAATTATCACAATCTATATCGAGTCCAGTAGTAATTCTTTGTAATGGTGAATTTCCAAGGCATCCCACACCTCTCCATATCCTGAAACACGCAGGTACCCTTATCTGTACTGATGGAGCAACAGATTATGCCCTTCGAGCTGGTTTGAATCCCAATGTTGTAATTGGAGACCTGGACTCCCTTGATACCGAGCTGGAAAGAATCCAGGGTAAGATTATCCAAAATGACGATCAAAACAGCACCGACCTTGAAAAGGCGATAGTGTGGTGCGTTGAAAATAAAGTACATATGGTCATTGTTCTGGGAGCCACCGGAAATCGCGAAGATCACACTCTCGCAAATTTCCAGATTATTACCCAATATTCCCCCTCCATCCATATCACTCTGGTTACCGACCATTTTACGATTGAATATGTTGAAGGAACCAGAGAATTTGAATCTCAACCAGGACAAAAAATCTCGATTCTTCCCTTCAGAGAGACAACAAATATCACCACCGTGGGACTGAAATTTGAACTAAAAAATGAAACCCTTGAATTTGGAAGTCGAGGGATCAGCAATGAATCCCTGAGCAAATTATTTTCCGTCACCGTGAAAAAAGGTGGCGTTTTTGTTTTTCTTTTGCATACTTCGTGAACAAATCCATTCACACCGTCGATCTTGTTATCGTCCTAATTTATTTCGTCGTACTCCTCTTTGTTGGATTTTTTCATAAAAAACAAAAGCCCCCCAACGATGTGGACTATCTTCTTGCAGGGCGGAAACTAACTCTAATTCCCTTTGTGGCTACTCTCGTTGCGACCTGGTACGGTGGAATTCTGGGCGTCGGTGAATTTACATTTAAACATGGACTTTCAAACTGGGTGGTTTTGGGATTTCCCTACTATGTCTTCGCACTTTTGTTTGCCATCTTTCTTGCCGAGCGGATTCGGAAGGATGAGCTGGTCTCTATCCCGGATCGATTCTATTCCCACTTTGGAAAAGGAGCAGGAATTCTAAGTGCAATTTTCGTCATGATTCTTGTCTCTCCAGCTCCCTATATCTTGAGTGTTGGAATTATCATCCATTTTCTCTTTGGGATTTCCTCCTTCACTTCAATTCTTATCGCCACTGTTTTCAGCTTGATCTACATTTACCGGGGAGGATTTCGATCGGTCATTCGAACGGATATTCTTCAATTTTCCCTTATGTTTATTGGATTTGTACTTCTTCTGATCCTCTCAGTCAAGCAGTTTGGGGGATTTTCCTATTTAAAAACCAACCTCCCTCCCCTTCATCTAACATGGCACGGAGGTAACAGCACTCAATACATCCTCGTCTGGTTCTTCATTGCTCTATGGACTTTTGTAGATCCTGGATTCTTCCAGCGAACTTCCGCAGCAAAATCAGGGAAGACCGCCATGAAGGGAATTTTTCTCTCCATTGGATTCTGGTTCCTTTTCGATTTCCTAACACTTTCCACTGGACTTTATGCCCGAGCTGTTCTACCAACACTTCCGGAACCCATGCTGGCTCTGCCTACTCTTGGAATAAACATCCTCCCTCCCATCATTCTGGGACTTTTCTTCGCAGGACTTCTTTCTACGATTATGTCCACCGTGGACTCTTTCGGTTTTCTTAGCGCCCAGACATTTGGAAGAGACCTCATCTGGCGATGGAAACCAAAAACCGGCAGTGAAATTCGCTGGACACAGGTGGGGTTAGTGATTACAGGTATATTTTCCCTTTTTCTGGCGTTGTTACTCCCATCCGTGGTAAAACTGTGGTATGGTATTGGGAGTGTGATGATTCCCGGACTTTTGATTCCGTTTCTCTGTACGTTTTTCTGCCAACGGAGATATCCACTTATGGTCTGGATGATGTTTCTCCCAGCTTTTCTAAGTTTTATATGGTTCGTGGTGGGAAGGTTAAGCGAGATTCATCAATATCCGTTCAATATTGAACCTTTTTATCCCGGACTGATTCTCTCACTGATTTTATTTGTTGTGTTCTCATCAGACATTGGCGGAGACCCTCAGAAACAATCGGCTCAGGAAGATTAAAGCTACAAAACCTCCCTGCCAGCCCTCCCGACAATCGGGATGGGGCAGGCTGGCCCTCTTGGGACTTTTTGACAAGGAGGGGAAAAAGACGTGGCAAACTCTCAACTGACGTGACCGGTTATTGACGGATGAGACTTTTTATTGGTGTATATCTAACAGGAGAAAAAGTCCCCTCTCTGAGAGGGGTGTCCCGAGCCATCCCCGATACATTTACTTCGTTCTCTATCGGGACAAAGGCGGGACGGGGTGTGTTAAAAAGGTACTCATATAAAAACATCAGTTGAATGTCAAATGGGTATGAATGACCTCCCCATAATCCCCTCCTTGGCAAGTCCCAAGATCCCGCCT
>JACNLN010000026.1:2702-7605 GCA_014381485.1 Fidelibacterota bacterium | reverse complement strand
ACCGTAAATCTGTTCTGGAGCAAGAAACTGGGGGAATTTTCCGATTAAGCTCTTACGAACAGAATAACATAAATGACAGGCATCCACATACTCCTCAACCGTCTGGATACCATAATCCTTTGCTAATTGAGCAGGACCCCCTTTCACCAGAGGGTAACAGATTGGATGTGATTCTGCCCGGTAGTCCTGAACCAGCTTCGAAATGGGGGTTTCCCAGCAATTCCCAATAGAGAGTCCCTGACAGAGATGAACATTACCGTAATTATCAATATGGACTCTTCCCGGATCCTCCAGATCTTCATAGGGACATTCGGTAAATTCTTCCCACGGTCTTTTCGGTAATCCCTCTACCAGTTTTTCTGCCGCTCTTCCCTTAAACATCACTGTTCCGCCGACTACAGGTTCGCCTTTCCCCCGGTCATCAGGACTAGTTTCCTCCACAACAGGTCTTTCAATACAAATGGAATTCACAGGAAGACCTAATCGTTTAGCAACCGTTACAGCTCTAACCGCTTCATTATGTTCTTCATCATCAAAATGAAAGGAATCAACGCTAATGCTCACATCGGATACTCTTAAATCGGTAAGCGGCTTTAACCAGAGCTCTGCATCTTTTTCTGATGTTGCCCAATAAGCATTGGTAACAATCCCAGTTTTAAATCCCATCTCTCCAGCCAGTCGAAGTCCTTCCAGCATGACAGGGTAGAACAGAAACGGTTCACCCCCTTCGAAATAGATCCACTCCACCGTGTTGATTTTTTCCAATTCCCTAAGGATATCTGCTATCTGAGTGATTGTGAAGGTTCCTGGAGCATCGGGACCACTATAGACGAAACAGTGATCGCATTCCCAAGTGCAGGTGTAACTTAACAGAAAATGAATACCTGTAAGCATGGATATCAACTAATGATCAAGGTCATTAAAAAATTCCCCAACGATTCGGGAAAATTCCTCTGGTCGTTCATTAAACATAAAGTGACTGGCATCCTTCACAACAATCAACTCAGCTCCAGATAAAAAATCCGCATACTGCTGACTCTCTTCAAGCCGTCCCAGATCCTGCTCTCCATGAAGAATTAAAACCGGAACCTGAATACTCTTCAAAGCATTAGTGTAATCGTGTTTTTTTCCCATACTGAAATTCAATGCATGTGGCATCCAGCCACCAATTTCCTGAGGAAGAATTCCTTCGGGCAACGATAATCCTTTTTTCTTCATAGCCAGTTCATAGTACGGTAAAAATTCCGCATTCAACTCCATAAGTTCGCCTTCAGACTTCTTAAAGATATTTTTATAGTCGAAGTATTCGTTTTTCCAATTTTCGTACGCTTCCTTCATACCGGATGGCAAAAATCTGCCAACCTCCTCGTACAGTCCTCCAGATTCGGAGGGAAATTTCAACAGCCCCGCTGGCGATACCAGAATGAGTGCCTTCACACGCTCGGGAAATTCTATGGCATATAAAACCGCCAAAAATGCACCAAAGGAATGCCCTATCATCACCAGTTCATCCTGTACCAGTAGCTGTCGGATTTTCTCCATATCCATCAGTTGCGCACCCATTCCTAAGGTCTCTTCCAACTTCGTCATGTTCTGATAGTAATTTTTCGATTCAAAGCGGTCAATAGGTCGAGATGACTTTCCGCATCCCCGGTGATGATAATAGACAAATCTGTACTGATCACTTAATAAATGAACTCCCTGCCATGGTTCTGAAAAGGGATATCCGGGACCTCCATGCACCATAAGGATGGGAAGACCCTCTCCATCACTGAAATGATAAAGCTGAATTCCTTCTCCCACTTTCCAAAAGGAGTCCTTTACCTCTGCCTGATTGGGTGGTGTTACCAATACGTCTAAATTTTCTTTATTTACGAGATCACCAGGTTGATACATGGGACCACCACAGGATATTACCATCAAAGAAATAAGACTTATGATGATTACGGTTTTCATTTTTTTCCTTTCAATTATATGGACTTGGATTCAATTTCTGAAGATAGAAGGTTAAAATCATTTTCCATCTAATTCTTTTCTAAAATGTAACCATGCAGGTTTTGGCTCAAAACCCAATTGAATATTCAGGTAAAACATTGGATTGTTTTCCTCATTTTCAGTAACGATTATTTTAGTACCGTATTTCTTTGCTGCTTTAATACCGCGAATCTTCATTGCGGTGGCAATATATTTTCGGCGATGACTTCGAACCACGCCGGTCAAATCAGTAAACGTTTTCTCCGGCTCTGCCTGGGATGTATTCAGATTACTCATTCCCACATACCTGTCACCATCCACTGCAACAATCCACGTGTCTGGATTATAGTTTGGGGATTCCAGTTCATGTTTTTTCCAGATCTCAAAAGGTTGGCGCGTTGGAGGATCTGGAGATGGAATATCCTGGACAATTTCCCAATCCAGTTCCCAGAGCTTACGATCCCAGACTGGATCTATTTCCTGAAGTTGGCTAAGTAAAAATAGTTGTATTCCCTGAGCTTTCATTTCGGAAAATACCCATTCATATTTTTTAAAATCAAAGCTGTCAATGCGAAGATGTGAAACCGGTTCACGCTGAATCAGTTTGAATTGATGTTTTTCGAGAAAATGAATAGCTCCTTTTTTATCCTCTCTTGTTGTAACTACCAGTTGCTTTGGATTTCGTTTTGACAGGATATCCAATACATGCTCATATAAAGTCGTTCCAATTCCTTTTCGCTGATAGTCTGGATGTACTGAAATAAAAATGGAGTATTTCCCGGGTACATAATCCCACGAACACTCTCCATAGTTCGCATAACCAACGATCTTTCCATTCTTTTCAACAACCAGTCGTTTATACAGATATTCTGGATTTCTACTTTGATCGTTGTGCTTCCACTCTTCTACCGTCCAGGGAAAATCGGACCAGACTGCGTTATCTACATCAACAAACGCTCGATAATCTGCTTCATTTTTTTCAAAGTTTCTGATTTTAAGCATGATAGATTATCTGGAAAATTAATCTTGTTTTGAAGCGTTCATACGTGCATACCATTTCTTATTTTGTTTGTAGATAAGTTTGAATTCTCTAAACAATTTACCGTATAGTTCACGATTGTCCTGATTGGGGTAGAACGTTCGATTGATCTTTATATAGTTCTTAATATCTTCCCATTGATCAATGTAGCCCAAAGTCATACTTGCAAGCAGTGCTACTCCTTTTGCAGCTGAATGGTGCGGGTCTGTTACCTGATGAATGGTCCGGTTAGTCACATCCGCCATAATCTGGCACCAGACATCACTTCGAGCTCCGCCACCCACCATATTCAACTCGGAGACTGGTGAATAGAGATTTTCCAAAACTCCCATTGCCCACCGGATATTACAGGCAACGCCTTCCATCACTGCTCGTATAAAGTGACGTCGGGAATGATTCAACCCCATATTGAAAAATCCCGCTCGCACGGTATCGTCATCCAGTGGACACCGTTCCCCAAACAGCCAGGGAGTAAACACTAGTCCTTCTGACCCAGGTTCTGTATTTCTTGCAAGGTCATTAAGCTCAGAATAAATCTCATCATCTTCACGCGGATCACCTTTACACAGCACGTTATTTTTTAGCCAGTCGAGAGAGGCTCCAGTAGTTTCCTGAGCACCAATGGCAAGATAATACTTCTGTGGATGTGCACTTCCAATGCATCCTGCATAGTTGGGAATGTCAATTTTCCGGTTTTTGAAATGTCCAGCGACTCCACCACTTGTTCCGATCCTTATATGTAATTCTCCTTCATCAATTGCTCCAGACCCAATAGCAGCAGCAGTGATATCTCCTGCTCCAACGATCACAGGAATACCAGGAATCAGCCCCATTTGTTCTGCTGAATCTCCATTCAAATTTCCCGCGATGGTACCACTTTCCCGAATCTCAGGCAATTTACTTTCTTCAATACCAGCAATGGAACACAGTTTAGGATGCCAGCAATTTCGATTCCGTCGGGTATCCATGAGCCACCAGACAACTCCGAGATCCACTGATTTTACCATCTTTCCTGTCAACCGGTGAATGATAAAATCCTTCATGTCCAGAAATTTATAGGTGTTTAAGAATATTTCCGGTTTGTATTCCTTCAGCCACAATACCTTTCCGATGGGATCTTTTCCCGTATGCCCGGGACTCCCACCCGTGATTCGTAAAAATCGCAGTAAATGAAAGATGTTGTATCCCAGTACGCGTGGAGGTGTCCACAGTTTTTCCCGCATGATATCCGCTGCCCGGGTATCGAGCCAGAGGATCGCTCGCATAAGAGGAGTTCCCTCTCTATCCACCGGGACAAATGTCTGCATCTGGGAACAGAAGGTAATCCCTGCCACTTCTTCAGTAGCGATTCCACTCTCTTCCAGAACGGTGCGGGTAGTCTCGCAAACGGCATCCCACCAGTTAGAAGGATCCTGTTCTGCAAATCCCAGAGATGGATGGTAAACAGGATACGACTTTTGGGCAGTTTGGACAATTTCTCCATGAATGGTGAACAATACCGCTTTATTGGAACTTGTCCCCATATCGTGAGCAATAATATATTTTTCGGTCATTTCCTCTCCTTTATTGTAAACTCACACCCTTTTGGTAGTGAGTTTACATAAGGAAAGAAAAAATGTCAATCAGTCTATAACAATAAAAATCTTGGTTTTTTACTGGTCTGTCAAATACCGGATAAGTCAAAACATCTTATTTCAGGAGTACAATCCGTCAGTAGCCCGACTGGTTCCGTCTTCGCTGGATAGGTCAGTCGAGCGTCTAACCAATACCTAAAGTATCTAAACTTACTCTATGCTCCTAAAAAATTCTCATTCGTCGGTGACCCCTTTTAGCAATTGAATTCAAATATAAATTTACTGAACGATTTCGGGGGTCGCTGACGGTGAAGGA
>JACNLN010000026.1:0-2597 GCA_014381485.1 Fidelibacterota bacterium | reverse complement strand
AAAACTTTGCGGAAGTTTCTGTCAGTAGCCGGATGATCTCAACTTCCACAAAGTTAGACAGATGAAACTCGGTTATATTTACAGATATCACTAGTAGCTCTTAAGATACCTCTAAAGTTTAAAAATGATTTCTACTGAAGTGTCGGGATACATTCCTTCAGGAGCCGGACAGGCATTTTACTCCAAAACATCCCTACAAAAATGAGTAATGACTCACACCTAGTTTTTATTTACTTTCTCATTTTTAAAATTAAACACATTGTTCTATTTTCTGATATGCGAAAATGGATGAAAAATCTCCCCAAATTCAAAAATCCTATCTGGTTCAATGTGGGAATTGTGTTATTTTTACTGGTCCGGAAGGGCCGCGAAAAGTAAAAGAGCAGGTAAAAAAGATTTTTGGTAAAAAAAGCTTAATTCCTACAAACCCAACGATCAATAGTAATACCAGATCGTCTTGTAATCCTCAATATTTTCACCACGTTTTTTCATTTTCTTAAGATAATCATAAATGGGAACATCGTAGTGGTTATAGGGTGGAATTGGGGCTAAATACTTTTCCCATGGGTGGAATTCATACACCCGTCTTCCATCTGGCATAATCATTACCACTCGATGATCTTGCCAGGCACGTAAATGATTCTTTCCAAGTCTTGGGACGTTAAATACTGGCTCATCTGTCCGGGACATTCCAGGTAGAAGCCTGGCTTCCTCCTTTCTCTCCTGAAGTATTCTGGCTATAGGGACACGATAATTTTTTGTCTCTTCTTTTCCTTTTGCGTTAAAATTGTAATATGGTTCCACACCAATTTGACGTAAAGTTTCCCTGAGAGCTGCTGATTCAAACCGACGGCTATTCTCAACAGTAAATACCTCCTGATTATAAACTCCAATACCAATATTTTTCAATTTTTCCACCGTTTGCATTGCTTCTGGAGTCACTTCATAGGGGTGTTCAAAATGAGTCACAAAACAAATTTCAACTTTTCCGGGAATGTGATATTTACTGATCATTTTTATAAAATCCTCCGTGAACCGGAAGGGTAATACCACAGGAGTTCTTGTGCCGATTCTAATCCTGGTAATGTGATCAATAGCACTGATTTTTTCCAGTAGCCGATGAATAAGCTTATCACTCATAACACAGGGATCCCCGCCTGTGATCAATATATCGCTAATCCCAGGATGTTCCTTGAACCATTCAATGGTGGTATCAATTTTATTCTGACTTGCAAGAGCATGGGGTGAAAGTACCTCCTCAATCTCCCAGTTCCGTTGACAGTACACACATATTTGCGAACAGGTATCATAAGGTTTTAAAATTGCTATTTTAGGATAACGACGTGTAATCAAATCTTCCGGAGAGGTATCATGCTCGCCCATAAAATCCATTACCTCTTCTTTTTCATCACGGTACTTCTTCATGGTGAGAACATAATTCATGGGGGGAATCACCTGAGCACGAATAGCATGATCAAACTCACGCGTAGGTTCATAATCCATTAGTGAGAGATAATACGGAGTTATACCAAACGGGATTCTATTTTTCCTTGCTATTGATACCGCCTCTTTTTCATCTGGGGTGAGATTGATCAGGTCTGATAAAGTCTTCTCATCTCGAATAACGTTCTTGATATGCCACCTATAATTATACCACTGATCCTCATCAGCATTAAAATATTCCAAAATACGATTCTTATTATTTTTACGCTTTTTTATTATTTTTTTGTCAAGTCCAGTTGGATATTTTTTTATTGTATCATCAACCATTTTTGCCATTTCATCAAGAACTCTTGAGCGTTCGATTGCCGCCTCCCTTCCTTCCATCCGAAGGAAATCTGGTACCAACTTTCTACTTTTTCCATTTATGGAATAAATTCCAGATTCCCCAATTACTCCGCGAAAAAGGTGCTCAAATTCAAGAATAAATCCCACTGAAATGTCAATATCTATTTTATCCCTTTCCCCTTTCGCCAATCGCCAGAGAACATCCAGAGCGGAAAACTGTGTCCTTTTCTCATTAATGGGACCAATAATGCTTCTGAAAATTCTTATACACTCCCGGATGTTGGACTTCTCAAGGGGGTGGAGATCACTATCAGAAGAAAATACCTCCATTTCACAAATATTTAAATATTGATAAAGACTCTCACGAGCATCCTCCAGATATTCATTCTCTTTTAATATCTTTAATACTTCAGGATCGGCACCCCACATTTTAATTATATCTCGATCAGTAGGGACATCAATTGAATTTGCAAGTAAGGGAAATTCATCCTGAAAAACATCGTCGGTAAGATCAAATACCCTTGTACTTGAATACTTTTTTGGTTGTATTTCATTCAGAATCATACAATACCTCCAAGGTGTATAAATAAAATTACAGTATGAAAATTTGCCCTTTTATACTGTAATTCAGTTTTGACTACAATTTTTTAAAGGAAAAGGGTGATGTTAACTTACAGAAAACAGCCCTTTTTCACAAGGTGTCTTCCAGTTTATAATTTAGTACAAGGAAAATATATCTGATGAATGATATAAATTATTACTTTAAGTAATAGATACTACTTCAAGAATATCGGATTATTTCAAAAGTA
>JACNLN010000074.1 GCA_014381485.1 Fidelibacterota bacterium | reverse complement strand
AAAAAAAAAAAAAAAAAAAAAAAAAAAAAAAAAAAAAAAAAAAAAAAAAAAAAGGGGGGTCGTGCTGCTGAAAACCTCATTTTTAATGAACTATCAACGGGTGCTGGAAACGATATTGAACATGCTACTGAAATCTCTCGAAAAATGGTATGTGAGTGGGGAATGAGTGAAAAAATGGGTCCCCTTACCTTCGGCAAAAAAAATGAAGAGATATTTTTAGGAAAGGAAATTGCTACTCGTCGTGATTTTAGTGAAACCACGTCAAAGGTGATTGATGAAGAGATATCAAAAATCGTTCGCAATGCAGAAGCTAAAGCGAAAGATCTTCTGCAGGGACATGTGGAAAAACTTCATGATCTGGCTAGTGTGCTACTGGAATATGAAACTATTGATGGAGAGGATTTGAAGAAAGTTTTGTCGGGAGAAAAGCTGAAAAAGAGGAGAAATCTAAAGTCGGTTAAGAAGAAAGAATCAAAACAAAAAGGTAGCAAACAAAAAGCTACGCCTCAACGAAAGAAACAGGGGAAAAAAGAAGAAAATTTGTCATAGAAACTTTTGAACAGTTCATTGAAAACGGCTACATTCTTAGAGTGAATGTAGTCATTTTTTTAAAGACTGATTTGTGATGGAATTTTTACAACAGGATAGAACCTTAATTATGGGTGCGTTGAATGTAACTCCCGATTCATTTTCGGATGGCGGGCTATATTTTTCTAAGGGTTCAGCGACAAGGAGAGCTGAGGAAATGATAGAGGAGGGAGTTGACATCATTGATGTGGGTGGAGAATCCACACGTCCGGGGGCAGATCCGGTTCCAAAAGATGAAGAAGAACGTCGGGTGCTTCCAGTTCTTCAAGAGATCTCAACTCGATTCAATATTCCTGTTTCAATTGATACCTATAAAGCCGATATTGCCAGAAAAGCTCTCTCCTTTGGTGCTAAAATTGTCAACGATATTAGTGGATTGACATTTGATCCTGAAATGGTAAATGTTGTCGCAGACTCTGATGCCTACGTCGTTATTATGCATATTAAGGGAACCCCAAAAAATATGCAAAAAAATCCCCATTACGATGATTTGATAAAAGAATTGGTTGTATTTTTTCAACAACAAATCGACTACGCTGTGAAGAATGGCGTTCAGGAGAAGAAGATTATTTTGGATCCCGGCATTGGGTTTGGGAAACGGTTAAACGATAATTTTGCTATTATTAACTCACTTGATCGCATTGCAAATCTTGGCTTTCCTGTTTTGGTTGGACCTTCCAGGAAGTCCTTTATTGGGCTAACACTTAATCTTCCTCCTGAGGAACGGGTGGAAGGTACAGCGGCAGCTGTTACAGCATCCATTTTAAAAGGAGCGAAAATTATTCGGGTTCACGACATAAAGGAAATGAAGAGAGTGTCTATCATTGCTGATGCGATTAAAAGGGAGGGAGCTATAACGTGACTCTTTTCAAAATCGGTTTTGTTACCATCACATTTTTAGATGTTATTGACATTCTGTTGGTGACATGGCTATTTGTAAAACTATTCAACTATTTCAAAGGGACCCGAGCAGGTCATATGTTGGTTGGATTGATTATTATTTTCATTGCTGCGTTCCTTTTCCGGGCAGTAGGAATGAGCGGGATGAGTTGGATAGTCACTCAGGTTCAAACTGTCTGGGTGGTAGCTTTTGTGATTCTTTTTCAACCTGAACTTCGTCGTCTACTGATTTATGTGGGAAGAACCCGATTTTTTCGAACGTTATTTCGTGTGGGGACTTCAAAGACCATTGATGCAGTGGTTGAAGCCAGTGTAACCCTACAAGGCCGTGGTTGGGGTGCACTTATTGTGCTTCAACGGGATACTGGATTGAAATCTATTAAGGAGGCAGGAAATCCGCTGAAAGCGGAAGTATCAGCCCCACTTCTCGTATCCATTTTTAACCCCGACTCACCTCTCCACGATGGAGCTGTGATTATTCAAAATGATGTTATTGAGGCAGCTCAGTGTATTTTACCATTAACCGAAAGTGATGCTGTAGACCCAGAAATGGGGACAAGACATAGAGCGGCTCTTGGTATTACAGAAGAGACAGATGTTATTGCAGTAGTAATCTCAGAGGAGAAAAAAAGGATTTCTATAGCTATGGACGGTGTTTTTCACCTGAATCTCGATGAATATGAGCTAAAGGGGATGTTAAACAAACATCTATTTGTCGGGTCTGGGGAATAATACATTTTCAGTATGTATTGTCGAAATCTCATCCTAAGATTCCTTTTTCTTCTTTTTTGTATTCAATCTTTCCTGACCGGACAGGTTCTGACTGCAAATGATTTCACCATTGCTGTTAAGCAACCGGGACTTTTGATACTGGAAGCTTCATTGGATTCCATCTGGATATCCAAGACGGAAGTTGGCAGGGAGACGATTAATTCAAAACCAGTATTCAAAAAGCTGATTTATGAAGGTCATCCAGAGCTTCCCTATTTTCACACGTTACTTTCAGGTGTTCCATCTGATGCTCAAATCCAGATATTTTGGGGGGATATTCAAAATCTTCAATTAACTAACCCTATCGCTACACCAACCGAAAGGGCAAAAGGAATTGATCTGGAAATTTCTCTCGATCCAGTTGTGGATAACCGATTTCCCAAGACAGACTTTACGTGGAAATTTGTTGGTGTTTCCAATGGAATGCCGGTTCAATCACTAGAAGTGTATCCAGTAGTGATGTCTAGAGATAACCTGCTCACAATTCGAAAACAAACCACGATTCGTCTTCAGTGGAATCCAACGGGTTCAAATATAGGGGAAGTTGGATTCTTTACCAAAATTGGTGGTAGATCTACACCAAGTCAGCTTGGTAGATCAACATTAACTATTCCCAAGTATCAATACTCTGACAACCTACTTAAGATTGTGGTAGATACCACCGGCTGGTATTGTATTAATCAAACAACTCTCGAGGATAGTGGATTTGTCGAGCCAAGTATGGATCCGAAAACCTTTAGACTTTGGCACCGTGGTGAGGAGCAATTGTTATGGTTTGAAGGTGAGGAGGATGGAACATTTGATGGGGGAGACTTCATCCTCTTTTTCGGTGAGAAGAATCCGAGTGGTACAGCTGCATATCTGAATAATTTTTACACCGATGATAACTGTTACTGGTTAACATGGGGCGAGGAATCAGGAAGCAGGTATGTGGAGGAGTTGGGATATCCAACATCGGAAGAGTATTTATTGCCTAATAGTTACAACCACTTAATTCATGTAGAGCAAGATGAAATATTCGAACGACTTGGTATGATAAATACAGATTCTACCTGGGATACTTTCGAGCACTTTTTTATGACCCCAGCCATCAATTCCGGTACTAACGTTAATTATTCATTATACATCCCACATCCGTTGTCTTCAGAAGACAATTTATTTTCCATTACTACAAAGTTTCAGGGAATTACAGATGATGACCACTATGTCTCTATTTTTATAAATGGCTGGCTGTGTACACAGGGAAGTTGGACAGGTCGATCGAGTACCGTTATTTCCAGTTCCGGGTTACCAAATGATATTTTAACTGATGGTGAAAATATTCTGACTGTTTTTCTCACTGGTGGTCAATTTGGTCGGGTCCACTTAGATTGGGTAGACATTAATTATGAAAGACTTTATCGAGTTTATGAAGATATTATTGAGTTTACCAGCAATGAGGATATTTCATTTATCTACCAGTTTGAGATTGCAGGATTTTCATCACCTGAAATATTTATCTTTAAGAATGGGGTTTCAAGAATTCGGGATTTTATTACGGAATATGATGGAGGTTCATCGACTTACAAGATAACATTTCAGGATTGGGTTGAATCAAGTGGTATCAAATACACTGCTTTTTCTAAGGTTTCTCTGCATTCTCCTAAAATAATTGAGTCAAAGTTACCTCTGTCCATTGAAGATAATTACTCGTTGGTGGACAGTGATTATCTTATCATAACTTCAGCAGAATATGATTCTATTCTTGCACCTTTAGCGGATTACCACGATGCGACAGTTGTCCATCTAGATGATATTTACCGACGGTATAATGATGGGGTAATGTCACCTTATGTTATAAAGGATTTTTTATGTGATGTGTACCATAACTGGAGTCCAGTTCCAGAATATGTCCTACTTGTGGGACAGGCTTATTTGGGTAAAACGGATGAACTGACACTTCCAACAATGTTTATCCAGAGTTATAAGTGGGGAGCAACTGCCACAGATTTTTGGTATGCTCTGGTGGATGGAAACGATTTTATACCCGAGTTTCATATCGGCAGATTTCCTGCAAAAAGTGAGGAAGAATTGCAGGTGATGGTTGATAAAACGTTAGCCTATCTTGATGGTGGGGAAACAGGAACCTGGCAGAATTGTTTTCTGATGATTGCCGGTTATGAAGTAGATTTTAAAAATCAATCAGAATCTCTCATAAGTTCCGTTGTTGAATCTGGCTTTTTTCCTGATAGGCTTTATATTGATAAATACAGCGTAGGAGGCCCATATTTTGGGACGACGGATACCCTGACCAACCGGATCAATCGAGGAAGAACTTTTATCAATTTCTTCGGGCACGGGGGTGGTGCTGTATGGGGAGATAGATCCCTGTTTAGACTCAATGATATCTGGCAACTGGATAATCAAGACAGACTACCCGTGATTACCAGCATGACATGTTTTACTGGAGACATCTCACTCGACGGTGCTCTCGGTAATAGATTGTTTAGTTATGAAGATGGTGGAGTAGTTGCGTTTTGGGGCAGCAGTGGAATTGGATGGATAATAAATGACTATCTACTTTTACAGCCAATTCTGTCTAATCTCACTTCTGGGGAATTATTACATTTGGGTGAAATTATAGACTTGGGAAAAATTTCATATATTTCTCAAAATACAATGTATCCTGAAATCGCCAGATCATTAGTTCATCAGTATACTTTAATTGGTGACCCTGCATTGAAGTTAAATTTTCCCTCAGACTATAGTGTTACAGTTGAACCGATGGATCCAGAACCTGGTGATACCATTCAAATTCTTGTTGGTGGTACTAATCCACCAACAATTGAGATGTTTCTTTACGATTCGGAAAATTTGGAAATTCAACAGCAACCCTTTATAATCGAAAAAACCAATTCGCAATTCCAATGGCAATTGCCTGATACTCTCCTACCCGGGAATTATACAATGAACTTTGCATTCATTGATGATGACAGTACCGTTTTTCACAAGAGTGAGCCAATCTCAATTTCGGGTTCTAATGCTTTCATTACCGATATTGATCCAGCGGAGCCTACTCATAAAGATAGCATTTTTGTGACAGCTTTTATTTCAGATCAGCAGGGTGTTGACTCTGCTATCGTAGTTCTCTCTGGATATACTCAGGTGATGGACAGTATAGGGGCTAATATGTATCGTAGTGCCTCACCATTCTCGCCTCAGAATCCTGGAAGTACCATACAACTCTGGCTGGAGGTCTGGGATGATAGCGATAGCACGAATTGGACAAAGTCAAAAGTAATTAATCTCACCATTCCCCCACTGCCAAATTTTTCCATTAATAATCTGGAATTCAAAATCGGTGATAATATCCAGATGAGTGCCATAGTTACAAATTCAACGACCGGTCCCGGTATGGCGGAGTGTGTGCTCGAACGTGATTCGTTGGATATATGGACTCTTGTTGATACCACAAGTACGAACTTTGAAGGATTAAGCTCGCGGGAAGTTTATTTTGATGGGCCTTTCTATCAGGGTGTATGGAATTACAGGGTTACTGTGAATCCCGATTCATCCACAGATGAAACCAACTATTCAGACAATCAGTACTATGACACTTTTGAAACAACGTCATTTTTAGTCACTCCAGATTCGGCGGCATATAACACAATTGGCATTTCAGGTATGTCAGTCATTGTTCCTCCAAATTCTGTTACATCCGTTTTACCAGTAACTTTAGGACGGGTTGAAGAGATCAATCTGGACAATCAACCCGACTTTACAGCCGTTCCTTTTGACAGTATTAATTCGGGGATCGGGATTGATTTTTCCGGAGAGATTGACTCATTTCTTGTGGAATGGAGCTGGTCCGATACAATAGCAGATTATGGAAGTTTATATCAATGGTATCCCGAATATGAAACCTGGTTAGAAATTTCTGCGATCAGTGATACAGCGATATTGTTCAGGACTAATTCGACATCTCAATTTGCCTGGCTCCATTCGGGGGATACAGAAGGACCCACGATCGAAGCAACTGTAAATGGGTTGAGGTTCCTGCAAAATAGTTATATTTCAGCATCTCCCCAAATATCAGTTGTGATTCAGGATGAGAACGGGATTGACTTTCGTGATGGTGCAATCTGTCTGTTAAAGAATGGTGAGGTTTTTCAGACGAGTATTGAAATTCCAGAAACAGGTGCTCCCAATGTTTTGACATTTCAATTTACCCCGGGATTATCTGTGGAGGATAGCTCGCTGGGGATTCTGGTGGTGGATGCCACTGGAAATCCGTCAGACACCCTGACATTAACGTTTATGGTCAAAGAAGAACTGGATTTGATTGATTATGGGAATTTCCCCAATCCATTCAAAGATCTTACTATCTTTGCCTACGAATTAACCCATACGGTAGATGAGTTCAGTCTTGAGATTTATTCGGTCGCTGGGGAGCCCGTCAGAAAATTTGATGAAGGAACGGTGATCAGTGAACTTACCTTATCAACAGCAGCTTATCACGAGATATATTGGTATGGTAAGGACAGTCGTGGGGATTTTGTAGACAACGGTATCTATTTCTATAGGATGCGGGCGAAGAAGGGAAAAACGACATTAGAAAAATTTGGGAAAGTAGCGAAGGGAAGATGAAACAATTTTTTACTATATTTTTGTTAGGATCCATTTTATCAGCTGGCAATTTTGGGGATGCATTTTTACAGATTGGTACCACTCCCAGAGCCATCTCACTGGGACAGGCATCGGTGGCTATTCCAAGACATATTGGTGGATATCTCACAAATCCCGCAGCTATTGGTAACATTAAGTATACAAGTTTTCATCTGATGGCTGTGGATCAATTCTCTTTAGCGAATTACTATAGTGCAGGATTGTTTAAATCACTTTCAGATAAATGGTATGGCGCAATTAATATTCTGTCCCTGCAGGTAAGTGGTATACCCGTTCATCCCGATCTTCGTACAATTAGCTCTATCGAGGCACGAAGAGACAGCATCCGCACTCTTTTTCAAACCGGATATGAAAGTTTTAGTGACAATGAAACGGCATTAATCCTGTCATTTACACGATCTCCACGTATGATGATTGATCTGGGGTGGAGGTATAATGCCTTTCCAATTTTTGTCCCCATCGGGATGAATGTGAAAGTCTTGCATAAGAAATTTTACAACCTTGAGGGATTTGGTCTCGGAGTGGATATAGGCTCAATGATTCGATTGAATCTTTCTGATGTTTTTCCCTATGATTGGTTAGGGGAATTTTCCTTCGGCTTGGCTTTTAACGATATTTTGGGAACCATCATCTATTGGAATACACTACACCAGGATAGAATTCCACCTGATTATATTCGCGGTGTGAGTTACAAACAATCATTTAAGATATTACCCGTTGAGATTTTAATCTCGTTGCAGTCTTCATCTCGACATCAGGATAAACC
>JACNLN010000195.1 GCA_014381485.1 Fidelibacterota bacterium | reverse complement strand
TCTTTTTGCGAAATTCTCGCCCAATCTTATATAGTTCAAAATTTTCTAACCCATACAATTTGTCCATTTTATGTTTGTTGTTTTGCATGGTTATCTTCTATTTTACCAGTCACTAATCACCAGTTAATACTCACTAAAAATACTCACGCCTTAGGTCCCATATAGGGTACAAACTTGTCTCCCAATTTTGATTTTAAGAAATCGTCCCTTTTTTCTAGAAAGGTAGGTTTGTCTTTATCTAGAAATTTTCCCACAATGATTTCATCCTGGTACTCAATGTCCAATTTTCGTGTATCGGTACCGTGTTTGATTTTGGCATTGTCGTGATAGAACCTCATGAGATCAAGGCCTGTGCCAAGACGGTTTCGACGGGCATAGAGAGTTGGACAGGGAGAGATCACCTCAATGAAGGAGAATCCCGGTTTCAACAGAGCTTCAGAAATAGAGTTTGTCAATCGCCGGATGTGGAGTGATGTCCACCGGGCTACATAAACAGCACCACTGGATTCCGCAAGGTGGGGGAGATTAAAAGGGAATTCATAACAGCCGTAAGGAGCTGTGGAAGCATTAGCTTCGATGGGGGTTGTAGGGCCTGCCTGTCCGCCGGTCATAGCATAATTGAAGTTGTTTATACAGATAATACTCAGATTGATATTTCTACGAGCCGCGTGGATGAAGTGATTTCCACCGATAGCGATGATGTCGCCATCTCCGCTAATAACCACCAGTTTCAATTCTGGATTTCCCAGAGCAAGTCCGGTGGCAAAGGGGATAGCACGTCCGTGGGTGGAATGAAAGGAATCGAGTCTCAGATACCCAGCGGCTCTTCCTGAGCAGCCAATACCTGATACTACAGCCACTTTCTCACGTTCCAGACCCGATTTCTGAAGACCAGTAATGAAAGCTGTAATAACAGTACCAATACCACATGTAGAACACCAGATATGTGGAAGTCGTTCCGTGCGGAGGAATTCCTCCATAGGGTGGGGAAGTTCTTCTTCCGGTTGTGGAATATGCAGAGTATCTGTTAACGGTTGAACATCTGGGTTATTCATTTTGCCCCCTTTACAATTACTTTTAAAATATCATCGGGATCATGTACCCAGCCACCAGCATGAGGTACATGAATCGTCTTTGCTCTCCCTTCACAACAACGTTCGACTTCCAGAGAGATTTGACCCATATTAATCTCAGGGACGACAAAAGTTTTGATTTTTCTGGACAATTCTCTGATTAGTGATTCTGGGAATGGCCAGACTACAATCAGCCGTAGGATACCCACTTTGACCCCTTTAGCTCTCGCTTCATTCACCGCTTTCAGGGCTACCCGAGAAGTAATGCCATATGAGAGAACAATCACTTCTGCATCTTCTATCTGGTCCTCTTCGATGATACGGATCATCTCTTCGTTGTTACGAATTTTATCTACGAGATGCCGAACGTTTATATCCTGCGCTTCAGCATTGATGATGGGATAGCCACGATTGTCATGTGTGAGTCCAGTTATATGTATGAAGTATCCATCGCCCGCCTTGATCATAGGCGCAATATTGGCGGATCCATCCAGTTTATGTGGTTTGTATTTCTTTTTATCCCCTTTATAGAACTTCCTTGGGGTTACATCGATTTTATTTGCCTCAGGGATAACAACTTTTTCTGTCATGTGTCCTACGCATTCGTCCATCATAAACAAAACCGGGACGCGCCACCGCTCTGAGAGATTGAAAGCGGTGATAGTTAAATCAAAGCATTCCTGGGGGGAGTTGGGGGAAATGGCGATGATTTCATAATCTCCATGAGAACCCCATCTTGCCTGCATCATGTCTGCCTGACCCGTAAGGGTGGGAAGCCCCGTAGAAGGTCCTCCTCGCTGGACATTAACAACCACACATGGGCTTTCTATCATAGCAGCCAGACCGATATTTTCCATCATAAGAGAAAATCCAGGTCCAGAGGTGACGGTCATGGATTTTGTTCCTGCCCAGGCTGCAGCCCCCACTGCCGCCATGGAAGCCAGTTCATCTTCCATCTGAATGAAAATGCCGCCAATCATAGGGAATCGTTCAGAAATGCGTTCAGCTACTTCTGTAGAGGGAGTGATGGGATATCCTGCAAAGAATCGACACCCTGCTGCCATGGCTCCTTCAGCACAGGCGTGGTCACCATCCATGTAATGACTGCCAGTGGCTACACCTATTGGATCCGCTTTCATGATTCTTCCTTCCTCTCTAATACTTCATCTGGTTCTGGACTTCTTGGTTCAACCTCAAGACAGAAGATAGCAAAATCAGGACAGAGAACTTCACAGAGATTACAGTTCACACAAACCCCCTGTTTCAGGACTGCAGGATAGTGATATCCCTTTCGGTTGAATTCGGAGGACATTTCCAAAACGTCCTTTGGACAATATTCCACACAAAATCCGCACCCCTTGCATTGCTCAATGTTGATATAGATTTCCCCATGTGGAATCTTCACTTTTTTAATATCTAAAGGTACTCGCCAGTACGTCATGACACACCTCTTTTATTCAATAAAGTATTTATCCTCTTCCGCTTCCACCAATTTGTAAAATTTGCAGAAGGTACAATCTTTTATTTTTGTAGCAATGGGGCACTGTATGTCGGTTTCATGGAATGTGCCGGCAATTTGCCAGCAGTAGCGCCCCCCGTTAAATCCACCGTTTGTCTGGTTAAATGCTGTGTAGGTGGCGGCAGGACAGCGCCCCAGGCTTTTCACATTTCCACCTCCATATTCCCTTCCACATTTTATAAATGTCCAACAATTCACTTTCATAATCACTCCTCATAAGAAAGAGTTATCAAGAAATTCCCTTTATAAAATTTATTCATTTTTTTAAACACGGTTCCATAATAAAATGATATGAAGGTGTTGAACCTTTCAGCGGGATTAAAACAGGTAGGTTGAAAAATAATAAAAGAGGAATTTCACAGAACTATTTTCCTTGCTTCCAAATTTTGGTGTCCTTTGTTATAGGGACAATAAAAATGTCAATAACCATTTTCCTGTTTTAAATTACAAACATCCTGCTATAGATACAAAACATTCAAACTGATTTTTTAATTATGCTTGGTGCCTATATTCTTTCAGTGGAATAATCTGTTTAAGATTGGGATATGGATAGAATGATCTTTTTTAATTCTTTCACAGTTGGGACTTTCCCAGAAACCACAATTTCCCCATTGATGAGAACAGCAGGAGTAATCCTCACACCCATTTTTGGATATTCACGGATATCATAGACATGGGATATGTCAGCAGCGATATCGAGTTCGGCACAGGCATTGAATACATTTTTTGTAGTCGATTCGCATCTGGGACATCCTGAACCGGCAATTTGTATTTTCATATGGTATTTCCTCCTAAAAAATAAAGGTTCCAAAAAACCATCCTGTGATGGTTCCGAGAATGATAATTGTGATAACATATACGATAGATTTTTTTATGCCAAACACACGAGCAATAACAAGCCAGTTAGGTAAACTGAGACCCGGGCCCGTCAACAATAGTGCCAGAGCTGGACCTTTGCCCATACCAAGCTTCAGGAATGTATCTACAAAAGGGGCTTCTGTAAGGGTAGCGAAATACGTGATTGCTCCAAGAAAAGTTGCCAGAAATGATTGAGTCAGACCTTCACCACCCAACCAGCTTTTAATCCAATCTTCAGATATAAGATGACCAATGACTCCAACCAGAAAAACACCTGCGAGCAGAAGAGGAACAATCACCCGGACAAACCACCATGTCTCCCTCAAACAGTCCCCGATTTTTTCCCGCGACAAATTTTTTACTGCGTACAGAATCGTAAGAAGAGTAACAACACCCCACACAAGGACTTGCTTCCAGTATGGACCCCCATGAACGAGGTAATTTGGCATCAGAAGAGAGAGTAGGATTAAAATGATTGCAACCAGTTCCTTTTTTCCAATGAGTGATTTATTTGATGATTGTTCTGCAGTGGAGTGTATGTGTTCTTTTTCCCTTTTGAAAAACAGATGAATGATACCGCCAACTACAAAAGCCATAACAAATACTGCCGCCAACCGGGAAAAGAGCATCTCTGCTCCAAGAATATTACCCGTATAAATGAGTGCAAGAATATTTACAGCGGGAATTGTCCAGAGAAGAATGAAAGCAACTCCCGCACTGGCACCACCATAGTATAAACCGCTGGCAACGGGAATGGCCGTACAGGAACAGGCAGCCAGAATGATACCACTGACAGCAGCCAGGGAGAAGGATTTTAATTTATTTGCCTGTTCCCCCAGATGATCGATGATAGCCTCCCGGTTTATCAGTGTCACCATAGCTCCTGCCAAAAGAAATGCTGGTACAAGACAGGTCAGAACGTGGATAGCTACATATTCTTGGAGCGACAGCAGCCCAGCCTGTAATAATTCTTTTAACAGCGTCATAATAATGGGTGCTGTTGTGATTTATTCACTGATTGTCACCCTCATATCCGTGGGTGATGTGATAGGTTGCCTTATCAAAAAAGAGATTTACACGAGAGGCAAACTCCATAGAACGATACATTTCAATAGGTTTCTCCCAAACACCCCCTTGAGAAAAAACATGGGCAAAAATATGTTTTCGTATCAGACTCAGAGCGCTGATTACTTCTGATAGTTTATATCCTTCATCTCTTCTTTCTGCGCCAATCGTTTGGAAATAGGTCCAGATATCTTCCATCCTTTCCCCGGGGTGAATTATCCACTGTCCAAACTGGGAAATGACAATATGGGCTTTTTCATATACCTCTTCCCTGGGTTGAGTGGAATAATGTATTGTGGTAGCGTTGGATATAACATCCGCCACCCAGTTTTCTGTAATAATTTGAGAATCTCGGTTGATGATTTCAAAAAGTGAATCCGAAGGCATTTTCCCTTTGGGTTGTCGGCTTCCTCCTTCCAGACGTCTGAAAGAATCCTGCATAGACCACAGATCGCGATAGCGGTTGAGAAACCGGTGGATAGCTCGGTAATTGGTGGAGAAAGCCAGCTCGGGCAAGTCGAATATAGGGAAGAATTGGACATCTATTGCATCATCACCGGGAGCCATTTCTCCAGTCATCCATTTTACCTCAAAACTTACCCAAATAAGATCCCCATAAAAATCGTTATAGTGGGATTTTGTGTCCAATAGCCGCACGACTTTCCCGATGATGCTGGTTTCCTCTTCAAGCTCTCTAAGGGCAGCTTCCTCAATAGTTTCGTGGACTTCAGCAAATCCAGAAGGAAGCCCCCACATACCTTCTCTGGGCTCTTTTTTACGCAGGACAAGAAGGACTTCCCGTTTTTGATTTACAACGACCGCTGAAACTACTGGTAACGGGTTATCATAAAAAATGGTATCACACTGAGAACAGCGGTCACGGAGACGACCCTCTATCTGAAAAAGTTCAATTTTCCCGGCGCATTTAGGACAGTATTGTCGACTTTTTTTCACGAGGTTTCTCCCGCGGCTTTGGGTATTCGGCAACAGAAAATGGCATCATCTTTATTTAAGGAATAATGTCCGTCATCCATCATTCTGTTTTTGACCCACTTTGATAATCGCAGTTTTAAGATGTCCTCAGCTATGAGATTTCTATAAAATGATTTTTTTAATATGGTTAGCCGTTTAAAATCTAACACTCTCAAAGCATTTTCAATAGCTTCAGCAGGAAATTGGAGACGATTGTAGTAGTCAATCCTTTCAACTTCCATAAAATATTCTTGAAGCAACTCCTCTCCATTCTCACTGCTAAAGGTAAGAGGAGTGCTGTCCAATGCTGGATGGTCTGTGGTTAATTTATCGTTCAGATTGAGGGCTGCCTGTAATTCTTTGAGAAATTCTATTAATGAATGTTGGGAATGGGTGATGGCAATGAACCATCCATCCTGTGTCATCACGCGAGCAATATGGGGTAACACATCAATGAAATAATAGAGGGAATAGCCGGAAAGGATCAGATCGAATGTTCTGTCAGAGAATTCAGCTATGGCTTCTGCTGACTTACAGATGAAATTTCCTTTAAATTGAAGGGATCTGGTAACTTCCTGAAATGGGTTGCGATTTTTCTCAAGGCAGTCAATCCCGGTGCAGGTTGAAGCGGGAGGAATGATACCTTTCAGGTAGGAGATAAAACGACCATATCCACAACCGAGATCGAGAACACTTGGGGCATGGTTGAAATGTATTTTCTCCAGAGCCAGTTGATAAATATTCTGTTTATTCGTCGAATAACGTGTGATAAGTTCCCCTATCTCCCGGTGAAAGTTCACCAGACCATAGGTACTTTCCAATTTTTTATAGAAGGTTTCAGTCATATTTTATCGGTGTTGCTTTTATAGGATTTATTCTTCAGAGATGGTATGATGGATGTTATCCAATATAGATAAAACTTTTACGTTGTTTGGTGATTTGACCAATGATTACCGAAGGAAAGGAGGCATGTTTGTTAAACTCCTTAACGAAAGTTTTCGCTCTGTCCGGCGGAAGGGCAATAAGCAGACCGCCGGATGTCTGGGCATCGGCTGCCAGAAGCTGTTGATTGTGAGTTAAATTTTTATGAAAAAAAGTGTGGGGAGAGACGAATTGGAGATTCCGTTTGGTACCCCCCGGTACGATTCCTCGTTCTACAATCTCTGTGGCTCCAGATAAAATCGGCAGGGCATCAAAATCAATGTCGGCGGAGACTTGACTTGCCTGGCACATTTCCAGAAGGTGAATTAGCAGACCGAATCCTGAAACATCGGTAGCAGCGTGGGCACCCAGCTGGACCATCAGGTCGGAGGCAACGTTGTTTAGAGATGTCATAGAATCTGTCGCCTGCTTGATGACATCAACTTCTGCAACTCCCGCCTTGATGGCAGTGGCAATAACACCCGTTCCTAAAGGTTTTGTAAGGATAAGCAGATCTCCCGGCTGAGCGGTGGAATTTCTGATAATCTTTTTTATATTGACCCGACCGGTAGCAACCAGTCCGTATTTTGGCTCCTTATCATCAATGCTGTGTCCACCCACAATAGAGATCCCAGCTTCTCTCGCTTTATCTGATCCTCCTCTAAGGATCTGTTCAAGTACTTCAAGTGGCAGGATTCCCGAAGGAAATGCGACGATATTGAGTGCGAACATGGGAAAAGCCCCCATGGCATAGAGATCAGATAGGGTGTTAGCAGCGGCAATTTGACCGAAATCGTATGGATCATCCACAATAGGAGTGAAAAAATCCACCGTCTGGACGATAGCATCCTCTCCGTCAAGGCGTACCACAGCAGCGTCGTCGGCTCCATGAAATCCCACCAACACCCGCTCGTCATCAACTTCCGGCAGCTGACTCAGTACCTGAGCCAGGTCCTTAGGACTGAGCTTACACGCTCAACCGGAACCGTGACTGAATTGCGTAAGACGTTTTATTTCTTCCCGTGACATAACACCCAAATTTAGGACTTTGTAAGAATAGAAAAAATTGATTCGTGTATGGTTGAGATAAACCTTACTATTTTCGATTGGTTAGCAGGTCTTTATTTATTCTGAACTTCCCATGAAATATTGGGTTTATTTTAATGTTATGAGTAAATGCCGATAAATGTATTTATTCATTCTTTTGTCCCCGAATAATCGGGATCTTCGACTTGATCTACCTACGCTATAGCTTCGGCAGACAGGTACAAAAGAATCAAAAAATCAAGGCTGTTGAATATTT
>JACNLN010000027.1 GCA_014381485.1 Fidelibacterota bacterium | reverse complement strand
AACGGCACTCTTTCGAATCCTGTATTGGACACTATCATACCCATCATAACCGAGGAACATATCATAGCTATTCCTCTTCTATGTGTCTGGTTAGGATTGATGATTTTTGGTGGAAAGCGAGGGCGAATTGCCGGTTTGATACTTCTTATTGGAGTGGGACTTACGGATTATATTTCAGCACAGATTATAAAACCGTGGGTTGGAAGAATTCGACCTTCTCACGAATTAGGCAGTGCAGTCCATCTTCTTATGGGTAAGGGAGGTAAATTTGGTTTTCCTTCAAACCATGCCGCAAATACATTCATAACTGCTGCTATTCTAGGGCATTTTTATCATAAATTGAAGCCTACTTTATTGATCATCGCAACCTTTGTGTCATTTTCCCGTATTTATGCTGGAGTACACTATCCTTTAGATGTTGCAGGAGGCGCCCTTTTGGGTTATCTCTTTGGTCAGGTAATATTATCCATCTGGTTTCTCATCCAGACCCGGGAAATAAAAAAAGAGCGCAGGTGGATTATATATTAAAAACTGGTACTATCCCTCGTTCCCGCTGGGGTATTATACCAGTATCGAACTTGGATTTTTCAGTATAATTAGTTAGGCAGCACGTCGTCAGGAGGTTTCAGGCCAAAATCTGAGAAAGACTTTCTCTCCTGTATTTTTATTTCACCGTGCTTACTTTCATACCGAGTAATGTTGTCATTAAGGGCTTTTAGAAAAGCCTTTACATGAGGTGGAGCCATCACGATTCTGCTGTTTACCTTTGCTTTTGGTACCCCTGGTAAAATTCGTGTAAAATCCAAGATAAATTCTGCAGGGGAATGAGTAATAACCACAAAATTGGCGTATTCTCCACTTCCAACATCATCATCAATTTGAATATTTATCTGTTGACTTTTTTTTACTTTTTCCTTCACTTCTTTTTTTCCTCTTCTTCACGTCGATTAAATTCTTCCCAATCTTCCTCTAAACCATCCCACTCATCAACGGGAGGACCCTCCTTTTGTTGTTCCAAAGCTATCTGTTCTATTTCGTCTTCAAACAGAGAAAAACTTTCTTTCTTCTTTTCATAATCCTGAGGGTTTACTTCCTCCTCGTCAGAAGGTTCAAGTCGTTCAATCTCATCTTTGTAGAGTTTCAGATCAAAAAAATCAATATCACTCACAATTCCATTGGCAATGAGATACTCAATAAAATGCAGGTATTTTGTGTTCTTAAGATCTGTTTTACAGTGTGGACAGACTAGAGATTCCCGTAACTGACTCTCTTCGAGAGGCACTCGGCATTCTGGGCAAATGATCCCTTCTAATATCATTTTATATCTATAACTCCCTAAATTCGGAGCGTAAATATAAACGGAGTCATCACATACGTCAACAATAATCTTTTTTGGTTATATTTTTTCTATACAATAAATGAGTGGACTCCAGAAACCGCGAATTACGCTAATTCTCGCTAATGCAATAAGTCTATCTTCAACATTTCGACAGGCCTGTCCTGAGCGAAGCCGAAGGGCTCGATGCATCGCAATATATGAAGTTAATAATCTCATACTTTTGTAAAAACACCTTGTCAGAGTTGACTCATAGATATTTACGATTTTTCTAAAATCTGTCTGTACAATAATTCTTCGCTTAAAGAAAATACTTGTTCCCGTCTTTCTTTAACAATCCTTGCTGTTTCCACAAATTTGTTGAAAAGATGTCGCCGTATTTTCCTATTTACTACCCATGTGAATGGCGGAATATTTTTTGTTGGAAAACCATACCCCACGATATTACATGCAGGTCCCACAGATGTTCCCGTATTAAACATTGTATTTATGCCGGTCTTTGAATGATCCCCCATAAATAAACCCACAAATTTTGATCCAGTGTCAACATTTTTCCCATTCACAAAAACAGAAATATTTGAATAATTATTTTTAAGATCACTGTTATTTGTATCAGCCCCGAGGTTGACCCATTCGCCTATATAAGCGTGACCGATAAACCCGTCATGCTGTTTATTGCTCCAGCCCTGAAAAATAGATGCTTCACCTTCCCCGCCAATCTTGCACCCCGGTCCAATGGCAGTTCCTCCATATATCCTCGCTCCAGCTTTGATCACACAGCCATCCCCAATATAAAGAGGTCCCTGCAAGTAGCTATTGGAAAGAATGGTCACGTTATCACCAACGATAATTGGACCGTTTTCAGAATCCAGAACAGTGCCTGCTTTTATTTTGCTTCGCTTGCCAATATAAGTATTTTTTTCATTCACAACGTGAACACCATCATCCACATTACCAAAACACATCCCCAGATCAAAAAGAAGGCTATCCTCTTCAAGAACTTTCTCATTCAAATGGACGCATTCCCAGAGATATTCTGGGGTTTGGACAGAAATCTCCTTCTCAGGCAAAGGTAAATCAGGATTGACAAGTACAGGACCACCTTGTTCCAGCCATTCTGATCCCATTTTGGCATCAAGGTGAGCTCCGACAACAGTTCCATTGGAAATAAAAAGATGACCGGAGGAATCCATAATTGACATTATCATTTCTCTATTCCAATATGTACTTCCATCAAGCCAGATTCCTGATTTGACTTCTGCAGGATTCACCCTGATTCCGGGATACCTCTCCTCTACTACTCCCTTTATCTCTTCCCTGACGAAAAAAACCAATTGTTCATCAGGAAAAAGATGTTTTACCCTTTCAAAATACGTAAATGCCCCACACCGTACTTCAAAAGCTGGACGGGTAAGGGTGATGGGGTTGAGGTTTAAAGCTCTCTGTCGATTTTCAAAAATGTGTATGTTCATATGCCTAATAGTTTTTGTATTTTTTGATATCCTTTTTCAATAAAATCGCTCTGTTTTTTATCTATGATTATGTTAAAGAAATATTCGGAGAATTCACTCGAAAAACCTACACGTAGTGGAGCATTTGAAAAATATGTTAGATAGGCAGTGGGTAGTTTAAACTCAGGATGCATATCTACAACGGCATCAAATCGTTTCGAAAGTACTCTCTTTAAAAATTCCTTTCGAGGAAGTTGAAACCAGTTAATTTCACTATGTACACTGTAGGTTTTCACATTGTCTTTAAAAATTTTATTATACGTATGATAAAGCCTGTTTTCCATCAAAAAATGTAAATCCGCCTTATCATTTTTATAAAGGGATTTCAAAAAATATCTGGCAGTTCGAGAATTCTCCTGACCTTCAGGCACAATAATGAGTGCATTTTTTACTCCAGACCCCTCTTTTTTAATTGTTAATAAATGCCCTGAGGTTTTTAACCTTCTTGTGATCTTCAACCACCAGATGGTAAGAAGTAGTTTATATCGTTTCATCGTTATTAATATAGGACTTTTATGGATAAATTAAATATGTTATTTTCATTTTAACAATGAAGAAGATTCTGATAGCAAATCGTGGAGAAATCGCTGTACGGATTATCCGCACCTGCCACGAAATGGGTATCCAGACCGTCGCTGTCTACTCGGATGTAGATCGTCAATCACCTCATGTTCTTATGTCAACGGAAGCTTACCCAATCGGATCAGCTCCATCCACCGAAAGTTACTTACGCATAGACAAACTGATCGAAGCGGCAAAAGTTTCCGGAGCAGAAGGTCTTCACCCGGGGTACGGCTTTTTATCCGAAAATCCAAAATTTGCACAGGCTGTTATCGATGCTAATTTGATATGGATTGGCCCCCCCGTTGATGCTATGATCAACCTTGGTGATAAAATAAAAGCCCGTCAGACAGCAAAGCGGGCTCATGTTCCTGTATCTCCGGGTTCTGAATCAGAGATCACGGATGAAAAGGTAGCAAAAAAGATAGCATCCTCCATAGGATACCCAATTCTTCTTAAAGCCGTAGGTGGCGGTGGTGGAAAGGGAATGCGAATTGTGAATAAGCCATCGGAGCTTTCGTCTTCACTTGAACGGGCAATGTCTGAAGCAGGAGCCTCATTCTCTGACTCTCGTATTTTCATCGAAAAATACCTGCCCAATCCCCGTCATATTGAGATCCAGTTTATGGCTGACGCCCACGGAAATGTGGCAGCTTTCACAGAGCGAGAATGTTCCGTCCAAAGGCGATATCAGAAGCTTATTGAGGAGTCACCATCCTCTTTCATCTCGCGTAGTCTCTGGAAGAAAATGGCAGAATGCGCCATAAAAATTGTCACTGAATCTGGTTATGTGGGAGCCGGAACTGTTGAATATCTTGTGGATGAAAATAAAAACTTTTACTTCCTTGAGATGAATACACGCCTTCAGGTTGAACACCCTGTAACGGAGATGATTTGTGGATTAGATATTGTCCGGGAACAGATTCGCGTGGCTTCAGGTAAAAAGTTGTCTCTTGATGAAGAATACATTGGTCACAGAGGACATGCCATCGAATGCCGTATTTATGCCGAGAATGGATTTGATAACTTTATCCCCAGTACGGGAACCATACAGGAGTTGCATCTTCCCGACGGCTTTGGAATTCGGTTCGACCACGGTATCCGGATGGGACAGGAAATTACTCCCTACTATGATCCTCTTCTCGGCAAACTTGTCGCATGGGGAAACTCACGAAAAGATACCCTCAATCGAATGAAACGAGCTTTGAAAGAATGCCATATCGTTGGTATAGAAACGACCATTCCCTTCTGCATCGCCGTTATTTCCAATAGACAGTTTCAAACTGGAAATTATAATACCCACTTTATCGAAAAATCTTTTGATGAGCTACTCAGATTTAAACAAGATAACATGGGCATTGAAAGAGAACTTGCATGTGCTGTCGCCGGGATTCACACCACCAATATGAAACCAGAACCCACCATCACAAATAGGAAAACAACAGAAGCCTCATTGTGGAAATCAATTGGTAGAAAGGAAGGGTTATCTTGAAACTTCAGGCGATTATTGAAAATCAGCCCATTGATTGTCAGCTTTCTCTCTCCGGCAATGAGGTTATTTTTGAAGTGGATAATAATAGACAATCCATCAATTTTGTCCGGCTAACTCCGTTTTCATATTCACTCATTATCAATGGAAAATCTTACTATGTTACTATTACGAAACATTTTGAGGGGTACAACATTACAATTGACCAGAATGTGTTTTTTGTAAAAATCAAAGACGAAAATGAACTTTTGCTGGAAAAGTTCGGAATGTCCGATTCGGTGACTGTCTCCAATGGAGAGGTTCGGGCGCCCATTCCCGGACTTGTATCCTCTATAGCCGTCGTACCCGGTCAATCTGTTCAAAAGGGAGAAATACTTTTAGTATTAGAAGCTATGAAAATGGAAAATGATATTGATTCTCCAAGTACAGGCTGTATTAAAGAGGTGTTTGTTTCTCAAGGACAGTCTGTCGAAAAAAATTGCCTGTTAATACAACTGGAGCTTAATGAAAATGAGCGTGGGTAAACAACTGCTCTGGGGTGGATTAGGATGGGTTCTTGCGGGTCCAATTGGTGGGATCGTTGGATTTACTCTGGCGACATTATCTGAAAGACGAGGATATCCCGGCTTAGGAGGCGGGGAATCTTCCCCTGCCTACCCTCAGACAAAACCTGGTGACTTTGCTGTTTCTCTTCTTGTGCTCTTTGCACATGTTATGAAAGCAGACAAACGTCTTCTACGATCTGAGCTGGATTATGTCAAACAATTTTTAATCCAAAATTTTGGACGAGAAAACACAAGAGATCTTATGATTCTTTTTCAGGATATTCTCAAACAGGACTATTCCCTCCCTACCATCTGCCGTCAGGTTAAAAGCCACATGGACCACCCCAGTCGCCTTGAGATGATTCATGTTCTCTTTGGACTTTCTCAGGCAGATGGGCATGTTCACCCTCAAGAAATTGATGCCATCCATAAAATTGCCAATTACCTTGGCGTTTCTCACCCTGATTTTGAATCTATCAGAGCCATGTTCGTCAAGGATACTACCTCTGCTTATAAAATTCTTGAAATCGATACTGATGCTTCCCCACAGGAAATTAAACGAGCTTACCGAAAAATGGCGAATAAGTATCACCCCGATAAGGTAGCCCATCTTGGCGATGAGCTGAAACACCTCGCTGAAGAAAAATTCAAAACAATCAATATAGCTTACCAACAGATTAAAAAGGAACAATGATTTGCCTGAAGAAAGAAACATAATGTCAAAAGAAAAAGCTGGCAAATTTCCGTTTACCCGGGGTATTCATCCCAATATGTACAAAGACCGGCTCTGGACTATGCGCCAGTATGCCGGCTTTGCTTCAGCTGAGGAGTCAAATAAGCGATATCGCTACCTTTTAGATCAGGGTATGACCGGGCTGTCGGTTGCCTTTGATCTTCCGACACAGATTGGATACGATTCTGATCACCCGATGGCGGAGGGAGAAGTGGGGAGAGTGGGGGTCGCCATCTCAACTCTTGAAGATATGAAAATCCTTTTCGACAGGATTCCTCTGGATGCTGTTTCCACCTCAATGACCATTAATGCCACGGCTCCTATTCTGTTAGCCCTCTACATTGTTACGGCAGAGGAACAGGGTATCAGCATTGAAAATTTGAGGGGAACAATTCAAAATGACATTCTCAAGGAATACATTGCCAGGGGAACGTACATCTTTCCGCCTGAACCGAGTTTGAAGATTGTCACAGATATTTTCGAATTCTGTCACCAACATATACCCAAATGGAATACTATATCCATCTCGGGCTATCACATTCGGGAGGCGGGATCCACAGCTGCCCAAGAACTGGCATTTACGTTCGCCAACGGTATCGCTTATGTTCAGGCAGCTGTAGATCGAGGATTGAATGTGGATGATTTCGCTCCCAGACTTTCCTTTTTCTTCAATGCTCACCGTAATCTCTTTGAAGAGGTAGCAAAGTTCCGTGCAGCACGTCGGCTGTGGGCTAAGATTATGAAGGAGCAATTTCGTGCAAAAAACCCAAAATCGATGATTTGCAGGTTTCACGTTCAGACTGCAGGTTCCACACTTACAGCTCAGCAGGTAGATAATAATGTTGTCCGAACTGCCTTTGAGGCACTGGCTGCAGTCTTGGGAGGAACACAATCCCTCCATACCAATGCCCGTGACGAAGCCATTTCTCTTCCAACAGAGGAATCTGTAAATTTAGCCCTGCGCACCCAACAAATCATTGCCTATGAGTCTGGAGTCAGTGACGAGGTGGATCCCCTTGGAGGATCATATTACGTTGAGAATTTAACAGATAAACTGGAGGCTGATGCCAAAAAAATAATTGATAACATTGTTCAGATGGGTGGGGCTATAAAAGCGATTGAAAAGGGGTTTATACAAAATAAAATTATCGAGAGTGCCTATGAATCCCAAAAGATCATTGATTCGAACAAACAGATTATAGTAGGGCTGAATAAATTTCAATCCGATAATATAATACACTCTTCAACACTGGAAATAGATTTGGAAGCCGTCAATCGACAGGTAAAAAAAGTTAAAAAATTCAAAGAAGATCGAGATAATCTCTTTGTATCTTCAGCCCGAGACTCCCTCGCAAATGCCGCTAAGAAGGGAGATAATCTTATCCCTCATATCATTCACGCAGTAAAATCCCAGGTGACTTTAGGTGAAATATCAGATACGCTTCGAGAAGTATATGGGGAATATTCTGAACAGATCTGATAGACAAATTCATCGCTGTAGAGAGGGATGATTGTACTACGAATCACTCTCAAACCTGTCTCGATTTTTTCGGATTAATTTCTGAACTAACGGTAAATGTTCA